>NZ_JANQDJ010000048.1:0-38671 GCF_029891685.1 Umezakia ovalisporum Ak1311
GCTACCTTCAAGCTTGTATGTGTCAACAAATCAGTTATGTTCATTGGATGGAAGATATTATGAGATGTTGACATTTTCACCTTTGATAGGACTACTATATCTAACTATGTAAAGTTTTGTAACGACATTCAACATTTCTGGCTCTGTTGTTTGGTTTGACCATCAATATTGTCTTGATACTCTTGTTAGTGGTAATTTAACTATTACTTCCTTGCTATCTTAAATTAATTGATTTTTTGATAAATAATGCTAAAATTATTCGCTGACCGAGGTGGTACATTTACAGATATAGTCGCTGTCACCGATGACCAGAGAATTATAGACAAACTCTCTAAACATCCCGAGCGCTTTTTAACCGTTCCTATCTCTGAGCAAAAATGGGTAATAGTCTATAAACTACTCTCAGAAAATCCCGAAAAATATCAAGATGCAGTTATCCAAGGTATCAGGGATATCATGAGTTTATCCACCAATGAACCCATTCCCACAGCAGCCATAGAAGTAGTGAAAATGGGGACAACAGTAGCTACAAATGCGCTGTTAGAAAGAAAGGGTAGTCGCGTCGTTCTTGTCATTACCAAAGGCTTTGAAGATGCTCTTAGAATTGGTTACCAAAATCGTCCTGATATTTTTGCCCGTCATATCACCTTACCAACCATGTTGTATGAACAAGTGATTGGGGTAGAAGAACGCTATGATGCCCACGGTCAAGAATTAACTCCCGTCAACGTGCAACAAGTCAAACAGGATTTACAAAAAGTTTACAATGCAGGTATTCGTAGTTGTGCCATAGTTTGTATGCACAGCGATCGCTATCCTCACCACGAACAACAAATAGCGCAAATTGCCCAAAAAGTCGGATTTACCCAGGTATCTGTATCTCATCAAGTTAGTCCCTTAATAAAAATAGTCAGTCGGGGTGATACAACAGTTGTAGATGCTTATTTAACCCCAATTTTACGTCACTACATCAACCAAGTCACCAGTCAGTTACCCCAAGTCAAATTAATGTTTATGAAATCTGACGGTGGATTAGTAGCAGCTCAACAATTTCAAGGCAAAGATAGTATCTTAAGCGGTCCGGCTGGGGGTATCGTCGGTGCAGTCCAAACCAGTAAAAGAGCGGGCTTTAATTTAATAATTACCTTTGACATGGGAGGAACCAGTACAGACGTTGCTCACTTTAAAGGAGAGTATGAACGCCAATTAGATTCCGAAATTGCTGGAGCTAGGATGCGAGTTCCCGTATTAGCAATTAATACCATTGCGGCTGGTGGCGGTTCAATTCTGTTTTTTGACGGTTCTAGTTATAGTGTTGGTCCAAAATCAGCTGGTTCAAATCCTGGTCCTGCTTGTTACCGTCGGGGTGGGCCATTAACGGTGACGGATGCCAATGTTATGTTAGGCAAAATTCACCCACAACACTTCCCCTCTGTGTTTGGCTTAGAAGGTAATTTGCCTTTAGATAAAGACATTGTAATTCAGAAATTTAGCCAATTAGCCCAAGAAATTGCAGATATTACACACAACCATCGTACACCAGAACAAGTAGCCGCAGGATTTATTGCGATCGCGGTAGAAAACATGGCCAACGCTATCAAAAAGATTAGTCTTCAAAGAGGTTATGACGTTAGCCAATATACCCTGTGTTGTTTTGGCGGTGCTGGAGCGCAAGTTGCTTGTTTAATTGCCGATACATTGGGCATAAAAAAAATATTTTTGCACCCTTACGCTGGAGTTTTATCCGCCTATGGTATGGGATTAGCTGATATCCGTGCTATTAGAGAACTCGGAGTAGAACAGCCTTTAACGCCGGAATTAATTCCGCAATTACAGCAACAAATGAAGACATTAAAAAACCAAGCTAGCAGTGAATTAACCCCGGAAGGCATAATTAGTCAACAGCTAGTAGTCCAAAAAGTGAACTTGAAATACGAGGGTACTAATTCAACTTTAAGCATCAATTTTGCTTTGGATATTGCAATCATGCGACAAGAATTTGAATTTGAACATAAATCTCGCTATGGTTTCATTCAAGAAGACAAACCCCTAATTGTCGAATCTGCTTCAGTAGAACTTATTCAACAACTCGATACACCAGAAGAACCCTTAATTATTCCTACCCGGGGGATGAACCAAGTACCCAAAGCTGTAGGGAGAGTCAAAATGTTTACCTCTGACCAATGGCATGATGTACCTGTTTACCAACGAGAAGACTTGCAACCAGAAGACAGGATTAATGGCCCTGCTATTCTCGTAGAGAAAATTAGTACCATAGTCCTTGAGCCTCACTGGCAAGCAAAATTAACTCAACGTAATCACCTAATTTTATTCAAATGCTGAGACTATCTTTACCACTGATTATAGGCTATTTCACCAGATGAAGGCACCTTTGGTTTTAGTGGTGGAAGTGTGAACATTCTCGTGGTTGAGTGTTCAGCGAAAGGAAAAAATTAGTCCTTTACTAGATATACTAAGGCTTGTTTGGTAGTCGTAGCCCACTTTCTCCCAGTGACTTTTGGCAATAACTTGCTGGAAAGTTTAGCCAAAGACAAAAATACCCTGGGGTGCTGGTGCTTTATAAAAAGCCCTTTTGCAAAGCGCAATGCCGGAGTAAGTCGCTAAACCCCAGCGCGAATTAATTTCTGTTTAAGTTTCATATCATATAATTTTAACTTTTACTTTTAACCATGTGCATAACACACCAACCCGATCCGGTGCGCTTAGAAATATTTAAAAATCTCTATCAGTTCATTGCCGAACAAATGGGGATTGTACTGCAAAACACAGCCGCATCAGTAAACATCAAAGAACGCTTGGATTTTTCCTGTGCTATTTTTGACAGTTCTGGATTATTAGTCGCCAATGCCCCCCATATTCCCGTACATTTAGGCTCAATGAGTGAAAGTGTCCGCAGCTTAATTAACCATCAAGGCGACACTATTCAACCAGGAAATGTATACCTATCCAACAATCCCTATAACGGAGGAACTCACCTCCCCGATGTCACAGCAATTACCCCCGTCTTTCTAGAAGACAACAATTCATCTTCCACGCCCCTGTTTTACGTTGCTGCCCGTGGACACCAAGCTGATATCGGTGGCATAACCCCCGGTTCCATGCCTCCCCACAGTACCACAATAGAAGAAGAAGGCATTTTATTTGATAATTTCCTCTTAGTTAAACAAGGAAAATTTCAGGAAAATCAAGTCAAAGAACTACTCACAAATCATCCCTATCCAGCACGCAATCCTCAGCAAAACATTGCAGACTTTAAAGCCCAAATTGCCGCCAATGAACGAGGGGTACAAGAACTGCGAAAAATGGTTGCTCAATACGGCATTGACACAGTACAAACTTATATGAAATTTGTCCAAGACAATGCCGAAGAATCAGTGAGACGATCCATAAATTTACTCAAAAATGGCTCATTTAGTTATCCCATGGATAATGGTGCAAAAATTCAAGTTACTGTCACAATTGACAGAGACAATCGCAGCGCTACCATTGATTTTACTGGCACATCTCCACAAATAAATAACAACTTTAATGCTCCTAAAGCCGTCACTCAAGCAGCAGTTTTATACGTCTTCCGGACTTTAGTCGAGGATAATATTCCCCTCAATGCTGGGTGTCTTAAACCTTTAGAAATAATTATTCCCCTGGGCAGTTTACTCAATCCAACTTATCCAGCCGCAGTAGTAGCTGGTAATGTTGAAACTTCCCAAACCATCGTTGATGCTTTATACGGTGCTTTAGGTATAATGGCTGGTTCTCAGGGGACAATGAATAACTTGACTTTTGGTAATCTAGATTATCAATATTATGAAACTATCTGCGGTGGTTCTGGAGCAGGAGCTAACTTTGATGGTACTGACGCAGTACATACCCACATGACTAACTCCCGCTTAACTGATCCAGAAGTTTTAGAAACGCGTTATCCTGTGTTAGTAGAAAGTTTTAGTCTGCGTCCCCATAGCGGTGGTAAAGGTAAACATTCCGGTGGTAATGGCGTAATACGCCGCATCCGGTTTTTAGAACCCATGACAGCAAATATTATTTCTAGCCATCGCCTAGTACCTCCTTTTGCTTTAAACGGAGGTGAACCGGGAAAGCTAGGACACAACCGGATAGAACATCACGATGGTACTCAAGAGAATTTACCCAGTAGCGCTACAGTACAAATGCAGCCAGGAGATGTTTTTGTCATTGAAACCCCAGGGGGAGGAGGATTTGGTCGTAATTCCTAATGCCTTTTTTAGAGGAGAGAGAGAAGCTCTCTCTCTCCCTCGCTAACGTAATTTTATCATTGATGAACCATGGATGAGGCTGGTTAAAAAACAGACCGCTGTCTTTGTGGATATCCGTATCCACAAATTTCTCATTGGTAGACAGTCATCCACTGTGACTACAATCCAGCCCAGCAAATATTGTCAAATCCTAAAACTAGGCGACTAACCTCCAGAAATTTGCCCTTGCTGCCCTTGTCCTGACAAGTTAATGGTGACAACTCTTGTCTTTTCTTCTTCTGCTTTAGGCATGGTGAGACATAAAACACCATTTCTAAATTCAGCTTGTACTTTATCGTTTTGAATTCGAGACGGCAGAGGAATGACTCTTTGAAATCTGCCATAACGAAATTCTGAACGGCGCATACCTCTTGTTTCTTGTTCCCTAATTTCAGATTTACGCTCACCACTTACAGAAACCGTATCCGCGGCAACTTTGACATCTAAGTTTTGAGGGTCAATACCGGGAATATCCATCCACAGCCTGACATCATCAGAAGTTTCTTCAATTTCAGCAGGGGGTACAAGTGTCAGTCTATCGCTTATGATGTCGCCAGTTTCCGTTGGGCTTGCTATTTGATCAAGTAGACGATTCATCTGGCGTTGGATGGTTTCTATTTCTCTAAAAGGTTCCCAGCGACTTAATACCATGATTGTTACCTCCAATTAATTGATTAGGTATTTAAAAAATTCTGCGTTCACTTGCCCAACCACATAGGCGAAAAGCCAAAATTAATAGTAAGACACCAAAAATAATGGCGTAGGCTCCAATAATCCACACATAGGATAAACACCAGAACCACTCACCTGCTCTCTTCCCCCCTTACCACCACCTGGTTTTTTCTCTTTCCTGATTTATTTCAGTCATGGCTATATCTCCTTTGTGTGGTCTGTGTCATCTCTAAAGTCCAGAGGGGAAAGTCTCTGGTGCATCACGCATTTCCCAGGTGGGAACGCGGTCTAGAGGTTGCACTCCCTTGGTATCATCCATGTGAATCACCGCGTCAAATTGTTCGGGGAGACAAGCATAGAAGTAGTGACTGATACGCTCAGTTTCCGGTCGGTAAATTACACCAATTGCCCTTTCTAACCGTGGCTGCCGTAGACCCACAATTGCCCGATTCTCATCCCGGAGATTAAGTAAAAACTGCGGTCGTTCCGTTTCATGGAATAAGGCTTCGTAACTTCCAGGTAGGGCAGAACGAACTTGTTTTAGTTGAGCCGTTTCCCCCCAGTTAGAAACTGCGGTAACGGTACCCGTATAGGTGGTAAAGCCGATATTTACAGCATCATTCCCATAGCGTTCTTTTAGTAATTGACCAACATTCACCTCACCCACTGACCCCATATCAGTGGCTCGTGCGTCACCCAAATGAGAGTTGTGTTCCCAAACCACAACTTTGGTTTGTTGACCTTGTTGATCTAAATGTGCAACCAGCTCATCCAAGGTTTCTGCCATATGCTGATCGCGTATATTCCAAGAAGACACTCGCCCTTGAAACATGGAACGGTAGTAATGCTCGGCATTTTTCACTAGTCGAGCGTTCTGCTCGGCATAAAAGAACTCATCAGCTTTAACTCGCCCATCTTGTTGTACGTATTCGGCATTCCGGCGTTGTAGTTCTTGCAATTGATTAATTACCTCTTGCTCACAGGATTTGGTAATGCCAAAACTGCTAGCATATCCATAGCCTTGGGCATCTTCGCCAAAATGCTCCAAGCAAGAATAGCGATAACGGGCGCGTTGGGCTGCTTCGGAGTCAACTTGATTTAGGTAGTCGAGAACTGCTGCTATGGAGGCATACATGCTATAAAGGTCTAACCCATAAAAGCCAGCCTTAGTAGCATTTTCCGGTAGGCTATCATTATATTCCCGTAACCAATTGATAAAATTGAGGACATCTGTATTCCGCCACATCCATAGGGGAAAGCGTTGGAAATTTAAGAGTGCTTCTGATGGTGTAGGGTCATGATTAATACCCATTACGTACCGATTTACTCGGTAGGCATCAGGCCAATCGGCTTCCACCGCCACTGCTGTAAACCCTTTTTCTTGAATTAGCCGCTTGGTAATCTCAGCCCGTTGCTCATAGAATTCATGAGTACCGTGGGAGGCTTCCCCAATCAAGACGAAACGCGCATTGCCGATTAAATCTATCAATGGGTCATAGTCTTGATCTGCCCCTGTTAATTGGTGTGCATAGCCGCGCACTGCAGCGACTATGTTGGTGATAGTTGCGTCAAGCATAGGAATTAATGATGAAGAAATACCCCCATGGGTTCTAAATTCTGTATCACCGCGCAAGTTAAGTTCGATACGGTTTCACGCCTGTTAGATTTGGGATCTTACTAAATTCAGCTTAAAAATCTCAACCTCTGATTCCATCTGGCTAAGGTTGCATGATACTAAAAGTGTGAATATCCCTATAGGAAGAGCTACTTTAACTGTTTCACATCTTGTTGATGGTCTTGATAAATTGGGGATAATGACCACTCAGTTTAGCAATCAAATCAATTCAATGCCTGATCAAGTTTGGTTATCCCAGTTGCAACAACACCGAGCGATCGCAGTCATCCGCGCCTCAGATATAAAGTTGGCTCAAAAAATGGCAATGGCTGTACTATCTGGGGGAATGCACCTCATTGAAATTACCTGGAATAGCCATCGCCCTGGGGAATTAATCACTCAACTACGCGCAGAATTACCAGACTGTATGATTGGTACAGGTACCCTGTTCAATGTCCAACAACTACAAGATGCCATCGCTTGTGGAGCGCAATTTCTCTTCACACCCCACGTTGACACAGCGATGATTGAAGCCGCACTGGCAAAAGATGTCCCCATTATACCCGGTGCCATGACCCCTACAGAAATTGTTACCGCTTGGACTCAGGGTGCTAGCTCTGTAAAAGTGTTTCCGGTACAGGCAGTGGGAGGAGCTAATTATATTAAGAGTTTACAAGGTCCACTCGGTGAGATTCCTTTGATTCCTACTGGGGGGGTGACTCTGGAAAATGCCCAAGACTTTATCACAGCCGGGGCAATGGCTGTTGGGTTGAGTGGTCAATTATTTCCTGCAAAACTTGTTAGGGAAGGAAATTGGCAAGCCATCGCCTCCCAAGCCAATACACTAATTCAGGGATTAAAAAACCAAAAATACAGACATTTGCAGAATTTCGCCGGGAAAATTCCCAAAACAATTTAACTACCCCCGGAAAAAATAGAATAAGTAAGGGTGCAAGTTCTTGCACTCCTACAAATAACTTTTCACTGTTGACTGTTGACTGTTCCCTTTTCCTTTGAGCGCATAAAATTAACGGTATTAATGTGGTTTGTAAAGAGAGTCACTCAACTGAGTATCGGTATAATTAGGAACCCATCCCTCTACTGTTGTAAAATAGCGTATTGCTTTACAGTGCAATGATGCTGTAGGACTACACCAATGCTCTACACCTGCGGAAATGTGTATATAGTCTTGGGACTGAAGTAACAGATGTATCTGACCATTATCGGGTTTCACAAAACTAAAAATCATTTCTCCTGCCAGTATGTAAAGGGCTTCAGGAGCATTATGATTATGGTAACGGCTGTAAGTAGCGATTAAATTTTCAAGATTAGGCAAGCCTGGATGCAAGTTTAGCAAATCACACCACAAATAGCCATTTTGCTGTTGGATCAATTCAAAAACACTATTGTGTAATCCTATTATATGCTGTTTCTCCGAATCAATTAAAACCTCTTGTTCTAGGAGATGGGGAAAGAGCAATGATGTTCCTGGGTCATAGTGTTTGATGTGGATGCTAAGGGCTGCAAGTTCTTGCACTATCTCATTTAAATCCCTATTGATGGTGCCGTCGTCTAGTAATAAGGTGGCCATAACCAAGATACTAATTAACTACTGGGAATTCAGAAAATTATACTTCACTTTCACGATAAGCCATAATCCCGATAGACATACCGGAGATTTGCTTTGATGATATTCTACCCCGTGTAGTCCGGCGATTTAAATATCGGCAGAAACTTCTCAACAAATTGACCCTCAATAGATACCATCAGGGGCTAATCTAGTACAAAAGAACTAAGAGGGTTGTGGAATGTCTGACTTAATTTTGTTTTGGCATCGTCGTGATTTACGTATTTCTGATAATACAGGACTAGATGCGGCCAGAAAGCGGAGTGCAAAAGTAGTGGGAGTATTTTGCCTTGACCCTGACATTCTAGAACGAGATGATGTAGCCCCGGCAAGAGTAACATACATGATCGGCTGTTTAGATGCACTCAAACACCGATATACTCAAGTGGGGAGTCAATTGTTAATACTGCGTGGCAATCCTGTACAAACCATACCAGCTTTAGCAAAAGCTTTAAATGCTAAAGCAGTATTTTGGAATTGGGATGTAGAACCCTATGCCCAAACACGCGATCGCCTAGTGATTGATGCCCTCAAAGAAAAAGGCATTGAGTTTTTGCACCAAAGTTGGGATCAGATTCTCCACTCACCAAAGGAAATTCACACAAGTAGTCAAAGTCCTTACACTGTATATAGCCCATTCTGGAAAAATTGGAGCAGCAAAGCCAAGGCGAAACCATTAGCAACTCTGGAAAATGCCACAGGATTAACAGAGAACGAACAAGAAATTGCCAAACAAGCAGGAGTAATTCAATTACCCTCAGCCAAAGACTTAGGATTTATTTGGCATAGGGAATTAATTATTTCACCAGGAGAAACCGCAGCACAAGGGAAACTAGAGGAATTTATTGCACAGAACATCACTGAATACAAAGAACAGCGTAACTTCCCATCTGTTGATGGTACATCAAGATTAAGTGCAGCTTTGAAATTTGGAGTTATTGGTATTCGTACCGTGTGGCAAGCTACCTTAGAGGCCCAAGAACATAGCCGCAGCGAAGAAGCACAAGGAAGTATCCGCACATGGCAACAGGAATTAGCCTGGCGGGAGTTTTATCAACACGCCATGTATCACTTTCCGCAATTAGCCCAAGGAGCATACCGGGACAGCTTCAAAAACTTTCCTTGGCAAAATAACCCAAAACATTTTCAGGCTTGGTGCGAAGGAAAAACTGGCTATCCCATTGTCGATGCCGCAATGGGCCAACTAAATGAAACTGGTTGGATGCACAACCGTTGTCGAATGATTGTAGCTAGTTTTTTAACTAAAGATTTAATCATCAATCCCCAATGGGGAGAAAAATATTTTATGCAGAAACTAATTGACGGTGATTTATCCGCCAATAATGGCGGCTGGCAATGGAGTGCCTCTAGCGGCATGGACCCGAAGCCGTTAAGGATTTTCAACCCAGCTAGTCAAGCACAAAAATTTGATGCCGAGGGGGAATATATTCGCCAATGGGTATCAAAACTGCGCTCTGTAGATACAGAGTATTTAGTGACTGGTAAAATTTCCTCATTAGAACGCCACCGTCTTAGCTATCCTCAGCCAATTGTAGACCATAAAGTCCAACAAGCTTTATTTAAAACACTCTATCAACAGCAAAAAGAAATCACGATGTAATATAAATTCTCTTTGCACTAAATCTTAAGCAAGTTCATTGTATCCTCCGTGACATGCCTGTTCTGATTAAAAATTCAAGTAATTTAACAAAGATAAGAGACTAAGTGCAGTTTAATAGTGAATTAGTGTATTTGCCCCGAGTAGTCAACAAAAATAAGTGTCACAGTAAGTGCATAAATCCATTATTTACGAATAATGATTTAAGTATCTACCGATACGATTATGGCTTATGTCATTGCTAGTTGACCGCTCTTCCAAAATTTTACTCGGGCTACCATCTTCCCATCCTAAACTCCTAGAAGGGTTGGACATATGGCTGCAGTTAGGTTTGATATCCGATAGTCTAGTCAGGCAGGTATGCCAACAGTTTCTCGTCTGTCCAGTGCAATTTGAACCGGAAAGATTGATCATCTCCGAGCCTCTACAACCTTTACCCCTAGCAGCTGTAGCACCGAGTATTCGC
The DNA here is from genome assembly GCF_029891685.1 of Umezakia ovalisporum Ak1311. Taxonomy (NCBI): domain Bacteria; kingdom Bacillati; phylum Cyanobacteriota; class Cyanophyceae; order Nostocales; family Nodulariaceae; genus Umezakia; species Umezakia ovalisporum. The sequence continues at coordinate 10,288 of NZ_JANQDJ010000048.1, forward strand.
ATAAAAACCCCAAAAAAACCTCCCCAACCCAACCTTGCCCCTTGGATTTTCCAGTCCCTGGGGGCACAATTGAGAGTCCACTGGCTACTGTTATTGGGTTTATTTCTAGTTCTGGTATCCTCTGGCGTTCTGGCTGCGAGTCATTGGGAACGGTTTCCCGCCTCTGGGCAGTATGGGGTATTGTTCGCTTATACATTGAGCTTCTGGGGGCTCGGCTTTTGGGCTAGCAAGCAAAATAATCTCAAGTCAACAGCTCGAACATTTCTAATTTTTACCCTCTTGTTAGTACCGATGAACTTTTGGGTAATGGATAGCTTCGAGTTGTGGGAAAATTATGGTGGTCGGTTAACAATGGCCATGGCCTGCCCTGCCCTCACATTGATCACATCTGCACTGTGCAAAAATCCGGTTGTATTTGCCAATATAACAACAGCCAAATCACAGCTAGTAAATATCCTAACGTTAAGTTGTTTGCATTGGGGTTGGCAAGTACATCACTTTCCTGTAATTGCCATTTACTTAGGAACCCTAGCAACAACTATCACTACTATTAATCTCAATCGTTACCAACAGCAGCCCCCAATTACTTCAGTTAATCAAAGCCAGCAGCCGGGAAAACTGGGGATGAGTTTATTCGCTGCCGTCATTGTGTATGGATTGGCATTACTATTAGTACGAGCAATTTTTGTTACTCGAGTAGATGTCACTCAGTTAGGTTTAGCCATTGGGATTTGCGGTTGGCTGGCAACTTGGCTGGCACAATACAGACATCCTTCATTTCCCTTATTTCCCTGGCAAACCCTGGGCAGCATCTTACTATTCCTTGGCTGGCTAATAACAGTAGTAAATCAACCTGGACAAGCAATAGTTGTCAGTGGATTCGCTGTGTGGTACCTGGGTAATCGTTTAAAAAGATATACTTTAGCAGTTGACTTGGCGGTATTGTTTGCCATTGACTTACAGATAATTTGGCTGACTTGGCGATTAGTACCGTTTGCATTACAGGAAAAGGTGATCGCGATTGGCGTTAAACTCACAAATGCGGAAAATGAACCTTGGGCGTTATTGAGTGTAGCTTTATTTCCTTTTTTAATTTTCATGGTGGCAATAACTGAGAAGATAAATTACGCCCGCTATCGAAAATTAGCTCAATACGGGCAACTGCTAACTTTCTTATTTGGTGGTTTTTTAACCGCAATTGCTGCTATCAATCCCACATTGCGATCGCTCAATCTCCTGTTTTCTACCCTCGTTCTCGTAGCCATTACCAATCGCCGTTCTTTTGCCTCTATTCCCTTGATATATCTAACTCATATCATTGGGTTGCTGACACTTTGTTCTACTATTAATTGGCTGCTATATAAAAGCTAAACAACTCTAGACATTTATTTGTCACTTCAATGGGAGCATGGGAGAGGTCATCTCTCAGTAAGCTTTCACGCTTCAGCCAAACCCTATAAGTTAATCGCCGCATTAAGATCCCTATCCATGGAATGTCCACAGCTTCCACAGTTATACATTCTTTCCTGTGGTGGCATATTTTGAATATGACCAGAATTTAAACAAGTTTTTACTTGACCCAAACTATGGATCTGCAACTATTATCTCGCAACACTGAGTGCTGTTGATTAACTATACAAAGCTTTCACCCATTGCCATTCTTGTGTCAAACCTTCTTTTAACAGAATTTGCGGCTGGTATCCTAAGATTTGTCGGGCTTTCGACACATCAGCCGCAGTATGACCTGCGTCTCCCATTGCTTTTTCGATGTAATTTTTTTTAATTGGTTTGCCAACTATTTCTGCCATAGTGTCCAAAACTTCGTTTAAAACTACCCTACTACCAGCACCAATGTTGAATATTTCACCCACTGCTTGTGGTGCTGTGGCCGCAGCTAAATTGGCAGCTATGATGTCACTGACAAAAGTAAAGTCTCGCGTTTGCTGTCCATCTCCGTAAATGGAAATTGCCTCATCCTGCAAAATAGACTTGAAAAACTTATGAAAAGCCATATCCGGGCGCTGTCTGGGACCATAAACCGTAAAATAGCGTAATGCCACAACAGGTACACCAAAGTTTTTGTGATATAACCTACACAAACGTTCTGCTGCTAGTTTGGTAATACCATAAGGAGAAACTGGTTGGGGAGGAATTTCTTCATGGGTGGGTAATGTTTCTGCATCTCCATATACACTTGATGTAGACGCAAATACTAATCTTTTCAGGTTTTTAGCATCCTTGACAGCTTCCAGCAAAATTTGTGTTGCACTAATATTACGTTCCGTATAATTACGGAATGATTGACCCCAACTAGCTCTTACCCCAGCTTGTGCGGCCTGATGGTAAATCACCCCAACATTTTCCAGCAACGCCTGCCAATCTAAAAATTGAATATCTCCTTCAATTAAAGTAAATTGAGGTGAACTGAGTAAATGTGCAATACTTTTGTACTTTAACGTCGGGTCGTAGTAATCGTTAAATTGATCAATCCCGATTACTTCTTTTCCTTGTTTTAGTAATGTTTCCACAAGGTGGGAACCAATAAAGCCGGCTGCTCCAGTAACAATAATTTTAGCCATGTTTACTATTTATTGATATGATTTTAGTTTCCATCATCATAAGTTAACATCTACAACAGATAAATCTGTATTTTATCTCGATAAAAACTGCTGTAGAACATTTACGTTTCAATACTTATTAAGTTTTGACCAGTTAATTATTCTAAGTTAGAAAAATTAATTATAAATACTGAAAACCTGGATACATAATTTTGCAAACACCCAAAATGTTATTTTTCTTAAAAAAAAGAGGTTACTCGCGAAATATACGAGCTCAATTAGTATAACCTTTAATGGGATTAGCAGCGAGTATGATTAGGGGCTTGCACTGGCGTAATATTTGATGAAAAAATTGATCAGTGAGAGCCACTAGGATGTTCTTGCTTTAGAACCCACGAGGAAATCAGTGAAAGTTTTAGTTGTCGGTAATGGGGGGCGCGAACACGCTCTAGCTTGGAAACTGTTGCAATCTCAGCAAGTTGAGCAGATTGTCTGTGTGCCCGGAAATGGGGGGACGGCAAGTTTGCAACGCTGTCGTAACTTGCCTTTGGCTGTAGATGATTTTGAGGGTATGAGCAGATACGCTCTAGAAAATGGTATTTCTCTGGTGGTAGTAGGACCAGAAGTACCCCTAGCCAAAGGAATCACAGATTACCTCCAAAGTCAAGGGCTGATGGTATTTGGGCCTGCCAGATCTGGAGCGCAGATTGAAGCAAGTAAAGCTTGGGCAAAAGCTTTAATGCAAGAAGAGGGGATTCCCACGGCGAAAGCTGCGGTATTTACAGATGCAACAGCAGCTAAGTCTTACGTCAAATCACAGGATATACCTATAGTTGTCAAAGCTGACGGTTTGGCAGCAGGTAAGGGTGTTATAGTTGCCACAACTTTAGAACAAGCTGAAGATGCTATTGATTCTATTTTTCAAGGGCAGTTTGGCAGCGCAGGAAATTTTGTTGTTGTTGAAGAATGTCTAATTGGGGAAGAGGTATCAGTTTTAGCCTTAACCGATGGGTTAACCATTCGCCCTTTACTACCAGCTCAAGATCATAAGCGGATTGGGGAGGGGGATACAGGGGAAAATACTGGTGGAATGGGAGCTTACGCCCCCGCACCTATTGCCACACCAGAGTTAATGACACGTATTCAAACCCAAGTTTTAGAAAGAGCGATCACTGGTTTAAGAAACAGAGGTATTGACTACCGAGGCGTGCTGTATGCGGGATTGATGATTGCACCCGATGGCGACTTCAAGGTTTTAGAATTTAACTGTCGCTTCGGTGACCCGGAAACTCAGGTGATTTTGCCACTTTTAGACACACCCTTAGAGGAATTGATTCTAGCCTGTCTAAAACAGCGTTTAGGCGAAATGCCCCCCATAGCTTGGAAACCAGGGGCATCTGCTACTGTTGTTGCTGCTTCAGGTGGTTATCCTGGCGAATACGAAAAAGGTAAAGTGATTACTGGTATCAAAGAAGCTGAGGCAGCAGGAGTCACTGTATTCCACGCAGGTACAAAGTTAAATCAGCAACAACAAATAGTTACAGATGGGGGAAGAGTGTTAAATGTAACTGCTATTGGGGAAAATTTTCAGCAAGCCATCGCTCAAGCCTACATTGGAATCAAATCAATTCAATTTGAAGGAATATATTACCGAAAAGATATCGGTCATCGAGTTTTGAAGTAGAAATTCTGCCTATGTATGTGCCTTGTGACAATGCTCAAGTTTTAGTTTATGTAACGAACAGCAAAGGACGCAAAAGACACAAACAAAGAACTTCACACCACCCTTTTAGGTAATGCTTTGTGTGAGCTACCGGTGAATTTAGGGAAAGCTGTTAACAGCTTTCCCTATTTATTTACCCTAATTGTAGCCAAACAGACAGTTTATGGGTAAACAGCGTCTCCAACAAATTTTAATTAGTGATTTTACGTGTAAAACATGGGTTAACTACTCTAACTAAGCTGAGGCTATAATTCGAGCTTCTGTAGTCACAGAGAACTGCTGCACACCAGAATTTTCCCCCTTGGTCTTACCTCTCCCCCCAGAGCAGAAACGGCTGAACCATCCGCCTTGAGCATCCTGATTTTCTCTGTTCTGATGTTTTGGGCTGCGTTACCGTCGAGATCATCGTGATTACCACAGTTAAGGCCAGTGCAACCTCTAACATCTAGTGGGATTTAAATCATTTGATGGAAACAACCAAAACAGAGATATTGTTAAAATCCTTAATTTATATGTATCTATTTCCTGCTATGTGTGTTTATTTTCTGGCAGATAAGTATGAGTGAAGACACTTTCCACTTAGGCACTGGCTAGGGGTACTAAGTTTAAACCAAGCAGTGTTATCCATCCATACAACGGGAATACATAGCAGTAGGACAGTTACAATTTTCCCATAAACGTGGTATACTCCAGTAAGATTAACAATGTACTACACCTAGTGCATCTATTAAAATCTTCACTAATTGACCATCTTTCTGTAAAGTAGAAACAGTGTCAACATATTCAACATCAAGTTAACTGTTAATTTTTTAGTTGTTGGGGTTAAACAACCAAAACTACTAACAACTTTATTTAAAATGCTGGCTCTTTTAAAAACAATCCGAGAAGCGGTTGCTAACTGGTGGTCGGAGTTCACACTCCAGACCAAACTTTTGGCTGTTGCCACCTTGGTCGTGTCATTGGTAATGAGTGGTTTGACATTCTGGGCTGTGAACACAATTCAGCAAGATGCCCGAATGAATGATACTCGCTTTGGTCGTGACCTGGGACTACTACTTGCTGCAAACGTTGCTCCCCTCATAGCTGATCACAATTACACTGAGGTTGCCCAATTTTCCCAACGCTTCTACAGCAGTACCTCTAGCGTCCGTTATATGCTGTACGCCGATCAAAGTGGAAAAATATTTTTTGGTATTCCTTTTTGGGAACCAGAGGTTGAAAACTCCCTAACAATCGAACGACGAATACAATTGCCAGAAGATTACACCAGTGACCGGGAAAGGCCGATGGTGCGGCAACACATGACCCCAGATGGCGTAGTCACTGATGTTTTTATTCCCCTAGTTGTGGATCAAAAATATCAGGGTGTATTGGCAATTGGCATTAATCCTAACCAAACCGCAGTTATCTCCACTAATTTCACCCGTGATGTAACTATTGCGGTTTTTATCACCATTTGGGTCATGGTGATTTTGGCAGGAGTAATCAACGCTTTGACAATTACTAAGCCTATTAAAGAACTACTAGTGGGAGTAAAACAAATTGCCGCTGGTAATTTTAAGCAGCGCATTGATTTACCTCTAGGTGGCGAACTGGGAGAGGTAATTCTCAGCTTTAATGAAATGGCAGAGCGTTTGGAGCGCTATGAAGAGCAAAACATTGAAGAATTAACTGCGGAAAAAGCTAAACTGGAAACACTGGTTTCTACCATCGCTGATGGTGCAGTTTTGATTGATAACAGTATGCAGGTGATTTTAGTTAACCCCACAGCGCGGCGAATTTTTGGCTGGGAAGGGGTAGCAGTTGAGGGTGGCAATGTTTTACATCATTTGCCCCCGCCTGTGCAGATGGAAATTAGCCGTCCTTTGTACGAAATGGCCGCAGGTGAATGTGAAAGTTCCGAGTTCCGTATTCATTTAAAGGAACCCACTAAGCGCACCGTCCGCATTCTCCTGACTACTGTACTCAATTCACAACGGGAAAGCATCAAAGGTATTGCTATCACTGTTCAAGATATCACTCGTGAGGTAGAACTGAACGAGGCCAAAAGCCAATTTATCAGTAACGTTTCTCATGAATTACGAACGCCTTTATTTAATATCAAATCGTTTATTGAAACTTTACATGAGTATGGCGAAGAATTGAGTGTAGAACAACGACAGGATTTTTTACAAACAGTCAATCATGAAACCGATAGACTTACCCGTTTAGTTAACGATGTTTTGGATTTGTCCAAGCTAGAATCTGGGCGCAGCTACAATTTTGGTGGGGTGGATTTAGCACAAGCCATTGAGCAAACCCTGCGTACTTACCAACTCAATGCTAAGGACAAGGGTATTGAACTAATTCAAGAAGTAGCCCTTGATTTGCCGTTAGTTATGGGCAATTATGATTTGCTATTACAAGTACTAGCTAACTTGGTGGGTAATTCTCTGAAATTCTCTCATTCCGGTGGTCAGGTGGCAATTCGCGCCTATCAATTAGAAGATATCAATTCTAACTCACAGACTCACCTGCCTCAAGTGCGGGTGGAAATCTCCGACACAGGTATTGGAATTGCTCCAGAAGACCAACAGGCGATTTTTGACCGTTTTTTCCGTGTAGAAAACCGAGTTCACACTTTAGAAGGCACTGGCCTAGGTCTATCCATTGTGAGAAATATTATGGAAAGGCATCACAGTCAAATGCATCTAGTGAGTGAAGTTGGAGTGGGTACTACTTTTTGGTTCGACTTAACTTTATTTGAGGAAAACTCAGAAATGTCCGCTGAGTCCACTGCTCATGAAACTATGACAATTCCCACCCTTTAAGCTTTAATCAAGCACTGGACAAAGCTATGAGAAAACAGACAAATAATAAACTAAGTAGCAGCAACAAAAACTGATTGCGTTTAACCCAATTTTTCCTCCTTGCACCCAAGCTACTGGGGTTAAGTTGCTTTGGTAATCTTAACTTGCTCTCTGCCAAATTTTCGTACAAGGTACAATCTTTGGCGTAGGGGCGTTGAGGAAAGTTACAAGTATTATCCATGTGGTATGTGCAACTGTCGCATAGGTACTCTTTCCCAGTAGCCCGGTGCAGTGGAATCCCTGGATGACCATAAGCTTTGAGAGTTGTACGACAATAGGGGCAAGTAATTGCCTGACCATCAACTGGTTGATAGCAACGGGGACAAGATATGGTGGTCACAACATCAGCACAAATAAGTAAACATTCTGATTCTAGCTATTTGTGGGGGTTTGATTTAACTTACAGCTTTGAGCTTGGTAATAAATGCTGCGATCGCTTCTACAAACTTTGTAGTTGATTCATATGGTAAGACATTGCGACCAGGTAATTTAATGCCAGTACCTTGAGGTAAACACGATAGATAATCAGCCAGGCGTTCATCTGGTGTTTCTTGTTGACCTTCCTTGCTAATGCTTGATGCAGTTTCTCCTACAACTACTAATGTTGGCTGTTTGATACAAGCAAGATAACCACCATAATCCTGTCGCCAAAACCCAGCTAAAAATGAAAACACTGCATGGCGGGTTTCAGGATTTTTCGCCCCAGCTAACAACATATTTAACCATTCTTTATCTACAGCTTTTTCCGAAGCAAAAAGCTGGCGAGCCGAAAAAGAACGCAAAAACTTTTCTGTCCGCGCATAGCGGTAAAAAGCATTACCAAAAGCCGAATCAAAGAGATTCCAAGCAATTTTTTGCTGCCATGCTGATGAACTTCTAGTAATCACCGGCCAAGCTGGAGGCCCGGCTAAAATCAGTCCAGCAATTAAATTTGATTTTTTTTGTACTAACTCTATGGCGACAGGTAATAAAGCTCCTTGCACTACAATCACAACATTTTGTTTTACTACTGTTTGTAAAAAGTAATTTAGTTGCTCTGCCCAATCTTTAGGAGTATAAGCTACATGGGGCATATCACTATCACCACATCCTAGTAAGTCAGGATTGTAAATAGCATTTTTATGACCTGCTGCATACCATTTGCTGCGAAATCTTTGCCAAAATTGCCGGGACAAACCCACACCAATGGGATGAATTAAAAGTAAAGGTAGACCCTCATTATTAGAATTAACTGGTTCATGTAGGTCGTAGGCGCAACGATAATTTTTCCAGGTATAAAACTGGGTAGGAGATATTCTAATATTTAGTGTGTCTTCCATAGTATTGATTTAACATTTACATTAAAAAATCATTTGTGGATGAATTAATTTATATCCAGCCTTTTTGATTTTTTGATTTGCTACTTTAGCATTATATAAACGACTGCTTTTGAAAGTGTTATCCCATTTTACTCTGGGTAAATTGTGTTTTTGTAACAAGGTATCCAGCAAGTCTCTACTGGTAAGATAAGAATCATCTACCAGGTTATAAATACCTTGCAAGTGATGTTGACGTACAAATTCTATTGCCCCTACAATATCATCCAGGTGAATCCAATTAGCTACATCTTCACCATCGCCAAGACGAGTTGTACCAGGAACTTGACTAAATATTTTCATTAGTTCCCTGTTAGGTCCATAAATACCTCCCAACCTCAAGATACAAACACGCAGGTGGTCACTAGAAGCTCCTAGCAATACATCCTCAGTTGTTTTGAGGATTTTTCCATTCTCATGGCTTGGTGTAGGCAGAGTTTCTTCATCTACCCAGGCGCCGTTGTGGTCACCATAAACTGAATAACTTCCAGTGTATATTAGTTGCTTGATGCTGGGAAGTTCGGGTAAAAGTTCAACTAAAGTCTTGGCAGTATTGAAATAAGTTTCTTGATATGAATTTGCCTTTTTTGCACCAACAGTCAACAGCACAACATCTTGATTTTGCAATAGATATTTGAGTCTTTGTGAATCACTACCAGAGGAAACTACAACTTTTTGGGCTACGCTTTGTAAAATTGGGACACGTTCAGGAGTAGTTGTAGTAGCTGTAACCATGAAAGTCATTCTTTGCTGCCAATATTGAGCAACTGCATAACCAACGTAACCACAACCAATAATGGAAATGTTCATAAATACATGTGCATCTCTGATGTTAACAATTGGTGAGGCGTTGTCTTTGTCAAGAATCTGGTGTTTAAACCAGTGTTGTCTCTTATCCCTGAGCATTTATCTCATTTCAAGAGAACGAATCGCACTGTCAATTATGGATCATACCATCAGGCATAATTGCACCGGCCAAATTAGCACCAATCAATTTTACCAGTAGGCGATCGCCAGAACGAATCCGCGCTCCTGTCAAGTCTGCCCCGCGCAAGTCCGCCCCACTGAGATCTGCGCCAATCAAGTTAGTGGAGCGCAAGTTGGCTTCTCTCAAGTCCGCTAAAAGTAAGTTAGCTCGAAACAAATTTGCTTCAGATAAATTTGCACCTCTGAGAATAACTTTATGCATAAAAGTATCACTCAGGTCTGCGCCACTCAAGTTAGCGTAACTCAAGTTCCTACCAGATAAATCTTTGTTGCTTAAGTTAGAGCCACTAAAATCTTTACCACTTAAATCAGGGTTAGGACTGGGCGGTTTGTACGTACTTTGAGGTGTTTTTTTTTGTTGAGTTACTGATGGAGAATGATAAGTATTTCTGTACTTACCATTTAAAGAGCGCAATTGATCACGAGCTTCATTAATAGCTTTGAGCTTTTCTTGGGCTTTCTTTTGTAAGCGGATATTGTCTTGAGGAATACGATCAGGATGCCAAATAAAAACCAAGTCTTTATAAGCCTGGTTGACTTCCTCAAGTGTTGCTCCAGGTTCTATTTCTAAAACTCTATAATACTGCTCCATCTCGCTCATAAGATATTTCTTTCAACAATCCAATTAAGTATGAGTGATGCAGTCGCTGGATAAAACCTCCTCAAATCTACTGATGAGATTGGAATTGGTTCTAATTTCTGTTTTGGTCAAGCCCGTGGGCTGTTTCTCTCCCATAGGCATACATTTAAGAATACCTTCTCCCTATGTGCTTTCAATTCAATACTGAACTTTAAATCAAGTCTAAATATTATACAAGCCTGTCTACCCTAACTCGGTTCATAAATAACCTTTTTGGCGGCGAACTTTACAACAATATACCTTCTTTGTATACACGGAAACTCTAAGGCCATCGCCTGGTTAAACCTATAGTTTTGTATCGATGTACTTGTTCCTAAACGGCCTTATGGTCATTTTCCCAGTTCATCTAGTATATTGCCCATAAGAAATTCAACATATCTACCGGCAAAGAGGCGAACTAAACAAATTGAAAACTGTTTTCCATGGCTATTTTTGATTTTTTGGCTTTTAATCGGTAAATTTTAGCTTTTTACAAACTATCTCTCCATCATCCTATGTCTCCAGCCATTTATAGCTCTCAAATAAGCGACAACCGGAAACTGATAAATTTCCACTACAATCCAGAGAATAATTGATAAATGTAATAGAAAAGTTAGTACAGTCCAGATGTATGGTAACCAAGTAATGGGATCATCAGATATGGGGAGCAAGTAGTAAGCAGCTAGACCAACTACAGTTGTGGGAAGCACTACAAAAGCAATTGCTGCTAGGCCATAACCCCAACCCAATTCCACCCCTTCTAATTGAGGTTCCGTCCAGGTGAAGCCATTCCATCGCCAAATTAATGGCGGTTGCCGAGAAGGCATCTTAATTTGTTGTTGTTCTAGGTTGACAGTAAAAATTTCATGACAGAAGTCACAAGCCATAGTCTCCATCATTGGCATATGAGAAACTTGACCTACCCCACAGACGGGACAGGGGTAAACTTCTTGAAAGTTAAAGGATGTAGTGAACATTTGAGAACGAGGCATAATTAAACTACGTTCTACTCAAAAGTTTATGGGAAAAATAGAAAAAAGAAATGTTTTAAGCTTGCCAACCAGTGAGCAATTACTTTTTGTTCCCACAATTGTACTGATTCTATAGCTTTTTGGCTATTTAGTGGGTTTCCATCTGTATACAGCTTCTGTGATGACAGCATTACTGAAGACCCATACTAAGTATAATTAATTTTTACTGCAAATCTTCCCCAATGTTCGGCAGCAATCACTACTGTTACTTTTCTTAATCCAGCAGATAAAAGATTCACAAGCAAGTTTTAGTTGCTCAAGCTGCAAATATAGAAGAATTAAGTTATTTTTAACTTTTCCTTGGGGCAGAATTAATCTCTAACTAGTATTCTCAGTCCAGCAAAGTGAGCATTTGATCAATCAAAATACTGGATAAGTTTGGGAATTCCAACCCTATCTTGCGGAAAAAACTGGTTATGCAGTTCCCATAACCCTGTCCCGTCTTTCTAAAGTCAAATGTTTCCCTGCTGAAATTCACCTGTGACTCAGGAATGAGAAAATGGCAGATTACTTTAATTTTGACCAGCTTTTGCGTAATCGAATCAAACGACGTAACTTAATCATTGGGGCAGGGGCATTCACTGGTTTTACCTTGGCCAGTCAATTTCCCCATGACCGAGTTATGGCCAGAGGCAGATTTTCCGATTATCTTTTTAAGCTTGGTGTGGCATCTGGTGATCCCGATGCCACTAGCGTAGTTATTTGGACTCGTCTGGCTCCCGAACCTCTCAATGGCGGAGGAATGCCACTTGCGGATGTACCAGTTCGCTGGCGAGTAGCAACTGATCCCAAAATGAGACGAGTTGTAGCTAGAGGTACTACCGTAGCAACTCCAGAACTAGGACATTCTGTTCGGGTTGTAGTTTCAGATCTTGATCCTAACAATTGGTACTGGTATCAATTTACTGTGGGCAGAGAAGAAAGTCCCATTGGTCGTACTCGTACAGCTCCTTCATCACAAAGCAATTTGAATCAATTTAAATTTGCTTTTGTTTCTTGCCAGAACTATCAGCAAGGTTACTACACTGCCTATAAATATCTAGCAGAAGATGACCTCAACTTGGTGATACACACAGGTGACTACATTTATGAAGGGGGAATCTCAAATAACGCCATTAGACCACACAATGGACGAGAGATTTTCACTTTAGAAGACTACCGCAACCGTTACGCCCTTTATAAAAGCGACCCCAATTTACAGGCAGCTCATGGAGCTTTTCCTTGGATTGTCACTTGGGATGACCACGAAGTGGAAAACAACTACGCCAATAACATTTCAGAAGTCGATACTGAACCAGATCAAGACCGAGAAATTTTCCTGCAACGGCGAGCAATCGCTTATCAGGCTTACTACGAGCATATGCCTTTACGGCCTTTCTCACGACCCATTGGCCCTGATATGCAGCTGTTCCGTCGGTTGTCCTTCGGAAACTTAGCAACATTCCATGTTCTAGATACTCGCCAATATCGTACCGACCAGCCCTGTGGTGATGGTACAAAAGAACGTTGTGATGAGGTTTTAAACCCAGAAGCTACAATTCTTGGAGAAAGGCAAGAAAAGTGGTTATATGACGGTTTAAATGCTTCACAGACTAAGTGGAATGTTTTAGCCCAGCAAGTGCCCATTGCACAACGGGATTTCCTACCCGGTGAAGGACAAAGGTTTAGCATGGACAAGTGGGATGCTTATCTAGCTTCCCGCACCCGCTTGATGAATTTCCTTGCAGACCGTCAACCCTCTAATCCTGTATCCTTGGCAGGGGATGTACATTCCAACTGGGCAATGGATCTGAAAGCTAATTTTGATGACCCAGATTCTGCCACCATTGGCAGTGAATTTGTCTGTACTTCCATTAGCTCTGGTGGCAATGGAACAGACATCCCCCCCAGCGTCGCAGCTTACTTACCGGATAACCCACATATTAAGTTCTACAATGGTCAGCGGGGATATGTTCGCTGTTCACTCACTCCAACAACTTGGACAACAGATTATTTAGTAATGTCCAATGTAACAACTCCATTTGGTACCATCAGCAAACGGGCAACATACGTAGTTGAAGACGGTATTCCCGGAGTAAAACCAGGCTAGTCATTTTTGCGTATCACCACATTCTCCCGCCAAGTTAAACCTTGGTGGGAGATATCAAACTTTTTCTTGAGCTGGTGGCACAATACGACTTCTTTGTAAACCTTGGTCAATTTCTCTCAGTAGTTTTAAGTCTTCATTTGGGAAAGTGAACGAACCTACACTAGTAACCGGATGCTTTTGCAGAAAGGAAAATGCTTGACGAAACTGATAGGGCTGTGCTTTAATCGGGGAGTCAAAGTGACAAGGAATAATCCACTGAAAATCCCAAGTTGCCACCTTCTCAGCCCAGTCAATGGTTTCTTGCGGTGCACGGTTGAGTATGAGGGTCTGCAAAATCGGCGCTACAAACAAGCGACCCTCACTTCTGACTATATCGAATGAGCGCTGCCAATGTGACCGCCATTGAAAGGGAAATAAGCCAAAATAAGCCTTTGGTGAACGGTTTGGAGCTTTAATCGCCTTACGGAATACGTCACCCCATCCCATCACTTCTAAGGCGCTGGGACGGAAATACAAAGCAAATAGTGAAACCCGTTGCCATCCCTTACGACGATTTGCTTGATTATCGACAATAATATCAGATGCCGTGTCTTTGGCATGGAATAGTAAGGGGTAGGGGTCTAACTGTACTATCTCTGGTGGGTCTGCTGATACAGATACCACTGCGTCTGTAACTAATAAAGTGTGGGATAATCTGTGAAAAAATGCGACTTCAGCAAACCTTCCCGGTCCTAACTCAATAGGGCCAAGAATTGCGTAGTCAAATTGGTCAGCAAATGGGGCTTTGCTGATATCTTCGGGTAATACATGAGTACGTTTAGCGGGTAACCCCAACCAGCTCAAGGGAAGATTTAAGGGAAAACTCCATTGATGAGGGGTAACAAAAACTTGTGCTTCGGGAAAGTACCTAGCAAAGGGGCCAACAAAGACTTTGTGTTCTAACCCTGAGATAGTTGGCAAAATAATGTACTTAATATCACCATGTTGTGCCACCAACTCGTTCACGAGCCTGATACATTCCCGGGTAGGTGCTACAGGAGCATATACGAGGAGACCCTTTGGATATAATTTAACTACGGTCATGCGAATTGGCACAACAACGTAGAAAATACCCTGCATTTGGTCAAAAGTCCAGATTGTGTCTTTAACTACTTCTTTACGAATTGTGCGCCGCTTGCCATAAGGGTAGAGTGGCAACGCTAACCATAAAGGCCAAGAAAAATCCTGCTGATTCATTTGTTCTGGGTTTACTCCACTTTGATGATCAGCCACTCTGCGACCCCTCCCAATTTCCCGATGCACGAATAATACAGCCTACAACTTACTTTGTATGAAGGTATAAAAAACTTATTATCTCATAACTAAGGCAGCAGAAGGAGAAGATATCTGTTGAACCCAGGTTCAAGAATCTAAATCCAAAGCTTGGATTCCTTGGCGTTTGGCAAAAGTTAGCAGGCTTCCCAATTGCAACCAAACCAGGAAACAAGTGAGAAAACTCAATGGTAAACCAATTCCTAAAGCCAATATAGATGGAAAGCCAAATATCTCTAAACCCGATGAAAGAAATAGACAAACACCCCCAGTGATTCCCAGAAATGGCACAAACAATTGTTTTAGTGAGGAAGGAGATTGAGATTCCTCTCCACTATCTTTTGGCCATTGCTGCACTATTACTTTGAGGGTACCAGATAAAGCCAGACCAGAAGCCAAGGCTATCAAAAAACCAATTAGTAGCAGAAAATACGGTGGTTGTGCAGGATAATAGTACATAAAAACTCCGGGTAGATATTAAAAAACTTATCCACAAAAAATTTGGGATTTTTATTTTTTACTGCTGGCAGCAAAACCACCAAAGGAAAGTTCATCAGTAAGCTGAATAAAAGCCTTGCTGGAAGGTGGGGGCTTTAAACCCAAATTTTTGGTAAAAAACCAGATTTGGGAACAATAGCTGCCACGCTTTCCAGTGATAAATTTCTCAACATACCGATGGCTACGTCTAACAAACGATTTGGTTTAATGTCTTCTTTAACCAAATCCCACAGCCGTTGAACTTCTGCGGTATGAAGACGGTCATCTTCGGTAAGTGCCAATACCAACTGGCGGCGGAGAAATGTACCTTCTTCAGACAGCAGATATTGTAATCCCATTTGCGCTGTTGGTAAGACATCAAAGCTGCTGTCAGTGCGAGCGATTTCAATCAAATTTTCTAGGCGTTGCCACTGGAATCGATTATCTTTAAACAGCACGTTTAGTAGTCGCCGCCTTAATTCAGGGGATTCCCCAGTTAGTAGGCGTCTTGCTATGTAGGGATAACCGACTTCCACAATTTTGAAATTGGGGTTCAAACTGAGGGCAATACCTTCTTGAGTTACCAAAGAACGAATAATCAAGGCAAATTTTGCCGGTACTCGAAACGGATATTCATACATCAGTTCGGAAAATTCGTCAGTGATGGTTTTGAAATTAAACTCATGGACATTTTTGCCAATGGCATTTCCCAATACTGATTCTAATGCCGGGATAATAGGGCAAATATTAGTGTCTGGAGTCAAAAAACCCAAAGCGACAAAATTTAGGGCTAAATCGCCATAGTCCTTGTTAACTAGATGCACTAGGGCATCTACTAAAGTTTCTTTGGTGGTTTCCTCTAGCTGATCCATCATGCCAAAATCAATGTAAGCCATACGTCCATCAGCCATGGCGAACAAATTGCCGGGATGGGGGTCAGCATGAAAGAAACCGTGTTCTAACAGCTGTTGTAGGCCCGCGGTAACCCCAATTTGGATGATCATCTCGGGGTCTAAACCTGCTTCCTTAATCTTGGCAGTATCGGTGAGTTTGAAGCCATTAATCCATTCCAGAGTTAAAACATGGGTGTTGCTATAACTCCAGTAAATAACTGGGACCTTGACTCGCGGATCGTTGCGGAAGTTACTGGCAAATTTTTCCGCGTTACGACCTTCATTGATGTAATCAATTTCCTCAAATAACTTGATGCCAAACTCGTCCACAATTAAAGTCAAATCGTGACCAAGATTGAGAGGTAGCCAAGGTGCTAACCAACTAGCCAACCAGCGCATCAGATAAAGGTCTAATGTGATTACTGGGCGTAAGTTGGGACGCTGTACCTTCACTGCAACTTCTTCACCAGTTATTAGACGACCGCGATAAACTTGCCCTAAACTGGCCGCAGCTACTGGTTTGGCTGACAAGGCGCTAAAAACTTCAGAAATGGGTTGGTCTAACTCGGTCTCAATAATTTGATAAGCGATGGCATTCTCAAAAGGTGGTAACTGGTCTTGTAGCTTGACTAATTCATCTAAGAAATCTTTCCGTACCAGGTCTGGACGAGTAGATAAGGCTTGACCTACTTTAATAAATGTTGGGCCAAGTCCGGTGAGCAGTTCTCGTAACTGGATGGCACGTTTGCCTTGATTTTGCTCAACTTTATCTTGCCATTCGTCCCACTTGAGACTAAAAATAAATCCAGCAAAAGACCAGATAATTTGCAGCAGTCGCCCCCAGGCAAGCCAGGGGCGGTAACGATAGTGACGAGCGATCGCTTCAGGATTGTAGCGTTTTAGCTGACCAGGTTGATACTGACCCACGCCTTTACATACCTCTTCAACTGGGAATTAGATATTGTCGTTTTTTATGTTCCCACCTACAAGTTGATTGTAAGTTAGGAGTATTGGTAGTTTCTATTAAAAACTAGGAAATTTAAATTGTTTCCGGGTAATATTCTCGGCGAATTTAGCCTATCTTACTTCCCAGATATTTTTATCTTTTCCTTAATTATACTTTATAAAAGTACAAATATTCTCTTGGCACTGATGAATGAGTAATGTGTCAAAGGTCAAAAGTAAAAAATTATACTTTTACCCATGACCAATGACCAATGGCTAATGACTATTTGGATTTTGCTTCCAAACCTTCCAAGCGACTTTTCAGTTCTTGATTTTGTTTTTTGAGCTGGTCCAGTTCCTCACGCATCTGGCGCAGTGCATTATCTGTACCCACATTCTTTTGCACCTTGGCAATTTCTTCTTCAGCATAGCGACGTACACGCCCATCTGCTGTTTGATCGGCTAGCGATCGCAAAATCCCCATAGCTTTGGGAGTTTCCATTTGTCCCAAGGCTGTGACTACCGCCACCTGGGTTAAAAAGAAGGTTTCTTTGGCGAGTTCTGCTAACTTGTCTAAAATCCGTTCTAAATTCACCGGACTTTGACCCACAGAAATCTTACCTAAAGCGCGAATTGTCGCTAGACGCAACGACTGTGGTACACCAAGTTGCGTGTATTCTAGCAGCAGATTTAAAGCGGCTTCAGAAGTTTTCAGTTCAGCTAAACCCCCCACTGCGCCACTGCGGACAACTTCGTTCCAACCAGGTTTTTCTGCTAAAACCGACTTTAACTGCTTGATTACCTTTTCTTCCTTGGGTTTTTCTGTTAAATTCCCAGCCGCGATTGATCCCAAAGCACGACAAGCTGCTGCTTCTACGTAGTAACTAGGATCCCCATTTTTCAGCAAATTTTTTACAGCTTTGTAACTATCATGAATTTTGATTGTCCCCAGTGCTTCTACCACTGAACGCCGCACATAAGGATTTTTGTCTTGTAATCCAGCAACTAAGCCATCAAACGCTTGATTTAACTTAATTTCTGCCAGTTGTTTAGCTACTTCCACCTGAACACCCCAAAATAAATCATTTTTCAGTGCATCTGACAGAGCGATGGTAGCTTCTAATCCACCTTTTTTTGCCAGAGCTTCTGCTGCATAAATGCGACAGATCGGGTCAGGAGCAAATTCTAACTGTGCTTTTAACTCTGGTACTGAATATTCCAGAGTCACGGTTTTGAGGAAATTATTTCCTACATCAAAGCTGACAAATTGGGGTTTTTCTGCTAGAGGAAAGTAAAAGGTTTGTTCCCATTCATTGACCCGCACAGTGAAAGTTTTGAGTTGTGCAGCTTTACCCGGTTGGGTGTAGCCAAAACCAATGGGAATTTTCAGGTCAAACAAATCTTTACTATCATTTTTCTCGGCTTGGGTTTGAGTTACAGTTACTCTTGCCAAATTAGCCTCCCCATCCCAAGAGTAGGCGACTTTAAAATCAGGATGACCACCACGATAAACATACTGGTCGAAAAGGAATGCCAAATTACGCCCGGTAGACTTTTCAATTGCCCGGAGTAAGTCTACTGTTTCTACTGTTTTATGGACATTATCTCGGACAAAGGTTTGAATTGCTTGCCAGAATAGTTCTTCTCCCAATTCTGCCCGAATCATGTGATAGACACAAGAACCTTTTTCGTAGATATGGCGGTCATAAAGTTCAATGGCCTCTCGGTAAACATGAGTTACCATCGGGCGACGGTAACGGCTGCTATCTTCGTTTAAGTAACTCCTAGATTCTAATAATCGATAGTATGCGGCTTCTTGTTGACCATATTCATGTTCTGTCCACATTACCTCAGAATAGGAAGCCATACCTTCCTTAATCCAAGCATGAGACCAATGTTTAATTACTAGCAAATCACCAAACCACTGGTGAGCTAATTCGTGGACAACTAAACTTTCTGTATTGCGATTATCTAGGGCGGCGCGTTCATCCAGTAAACATCTATCCGTTAACAGGGTTGTAGAAGTATTTTCCATACCGCCAAAGATGAAATCATCAACGCAAACTTGAGCATATTTAGGAAAAGCATAAGTATAACCATACTTTTCGCTCAAAAATTCCATCATGCGGGGAGTTTTGCCCATGCTGCGTTTAGCATCATCCTTTCTACTCTTTTCTACGTAGTAGATGACGGGTTTACCTTGCCATTCATCACGAATTTCCGCAAAGTCACCCACTGCTAAAGTCATTAAGTAGGTGGGATGAACCTGCTTTTGCGACCAATGGTAGATTTTTTCATCACCATCGCTTTTGGTTTCAATCAGCTCGCCGTTGGAAATTGCAATTAAATTTTTGGGAACCCGGACGCGAATTTCCGAGGTTGAAAGTTGTCCTGGATAGTCGAAACAGGGAAACCAGAAACGAGAGTCTTCATCCTCACCTTGAGTCCAAACTTGGGTAGGCTTTTTGGGGTAATATTGGTCTGGTTGAATGAAGTAGAGGCCGCGTTGGGGTTTTTCCACTAAGTAGGCGATGTCAATCAACAAATGCTTACCAATCTGCGTTGGTTGAGACAGTTGAATAACAAGCTTTTCTCGGTCATAGTCAAAGTTCTGGGATATCTCGTCTACCTTGACAGATTGGATATTTAGGTTAACAGCATCCAAAGTCAAACGCTCAATGCCATTACGAATGGGTAAAAGGCGAATGCTGCAACTACCGTGGTAACTTTGGTGAGGAATATCCAAGCACAGATCGAGGAAAATATGCTCTACTTGTCCAGGGCGGTCGGGGTTGTAGTGCGGTTTAGCTCCTGGTAACTCAAAAGATTTATGACTGTTGTTTTCTGTATCAAAATAAAAATGTGACATTGATGCTTACTAACCTTTTAATGCAAAAATTCTGTTTTGATGCATTTGAATGCTCTCAAAAACACAGTGGGAGCCTCAGAAAACCTACGCCTTAGGGAAGGGATGAAACCTAGAACAAAGGGCTTGAGCTTTGGGTTTCTTTTTTTTAATATTCACGAATTGCCTCTTTATTCAAGTCTTTAATTGACCTCTGTGTTGGAGAAGATTTCTTTTTTAATCCTTCATACTCTTGCTCAGATAGTCTCAAGTTATAGCTTTGCATCATCCCGCATTCGTGTTAATATGGGATGAGTTTAGCACTACAAGATGAAAAACTCCAAAAACATAACCTGTGTGTTCAACGACTAAACCATAACAATTGACGATATGGGTTGTGCTTCAACAAGCAAAATCTTCAAAGTTTGCAAGCGCAAGTAGTCCCGCGGTCTGGAAATAGGTGGAAGCCGACAGGACTGTTTTAGCAAGTTGAAGTGCCTTTGGGGTAGAACAATGTCCCCTAGTGCCCCTTGAGCAAAGGTACCAACAACGGTTCAGAATGCTGGTTTTTCAAAGCCAGGAGGGTTCAAATATTGAATATGCCAATTTACAGCAGTTTTCATTGAGTAGACTGGAATATAGATACAGAAAAATTTTCTGTGGACACCTGATCCCTAAGTGGTAGTAATCATTCCCTGGCTTAAAGGTATGGGGGTTTGTCCCCATCCCAACACTACACATCTGTGAGGTTTTATGAAAAACTATTATCAAGATTTTGTAATTCGTAACTGGGAGATGGGTGATCGCACCAGGGCAGCTTCTGTGGTCAGTTATGTATTATCAGAATATGGTCTGAATTGGGAACCCAAGGGCGCAGACAAAGATGTACTGCAAGTAGAAGAATTTTACTTAGCCACCGGAGGTGAATTTTGGGTAATCGAACACCAAAATCAGTTAGTAGGTACGGGAGCATACTATCCGATCAAACGTGGAAAAAAAGCTGTAGAAATACGCAAAATGTATCTCTTATCGAGTGTTAGAGGGTTAGGACTGGGAAAATATTTGTTACAACAGCTAGAAGCAGCCATCGCAAACCGCGGTTTTCAGGAAATTTGGATTGAAACCGCTAGTGTTTTGGTGGAAGCAGTCAAGTTGTATGAAAGCAATGGTTATAAACCAGCTACAGAAGTGGAAACACCACGCTGCGATCGCGTGTATGTCAAATTCCTACACGATGGTTAATAGTTAAAAGCTAAAGGGGATTCTCACTCCCCAGTCGCCAGTTCCCAGTCCCTATTTTAAAATGCCCACCTGGAAGCAAAACTTTGACAATTTTTTTAACCTGTTTCTGCAATCTAATTGTCCTTTATGCCAAAGACCTACCTCTAGTGAATTTTGTCCTTACTGTACTCAGCAACTAAAAAACTGTCAGCATAAAGATCCTACGGCTTTATGGCAACAACCAATCCCTGTGTTTGGCTGGGGAATCTATGACGGTATTCTCAAACGAGCGATCGCCATGATGAAATACGACAATCAACCCCAAATTGCCCGCCCTTTAGGACAATGGCTAGGAGAAGCATGGTTGTTATCAAATCTTTCCAACTGCAAACAAACGGTTCCTTTAGTCATCCCAATACCACTCCATCCTAATAAGCAAAAAAAACGCGGTTATAACCAAGCTGCACTCATAGCTGAAAGTTTTTGTCAAACCACTGGGTTAAAATTACGGGTAAATGGTTTAAAAAGAGTACAAGACACTAAGGCACAGTTTGGTTTATCTGTATCTGAACGAGAAAGTAACTTAGCTGAAGCATTTGCTGTTGGGGAAGAATTACGTAATTGCCGTCTCCATGTTCCAGTGTTATTAGTTGACGATATTTATACCACTGGTGCCACAACCAGGTCTGCTGTAAAAATACTTAATGAGAATGGTATTGCTGTATTTGGTTTATTAGCTGTTACTACTGCTGTAAAGGACAAATATACTAAAAGTTGATGGACAACTTATACCTGAAAAATCTATAATCGTCCGATTGGCCTGTTTTTGTGGGAAAACTTTCTAATAATGATCATTAAAGCTTTTGCCGTCGGTTTCAGACAACTAATGATTATTTCTACCACCTTATTGGTAATTGGCATAAATACAAGGGTAGGATTTGCTGAAAATAAATTGTATAATCCAATTCCTTTAACATTGAGTACTGAAGTGTCGGATACACTCTCAGATAAAGACATTCCCACAGGTCAAGGTGGGTTTGGCCGTGACTATACAGTAAAGCTAAATAAGGGTGATAAGTTAGTGATTGACTTGACTTCTGAGAGTTTTGACACCATCATCACACTCTTAGCACCCAATGGAGCAACAGTGGCTGAAAATGATGATGGACCTGACGGTACTAGTAATTCTCTACTGTTTACACGCATTAATGAAACAGGAGGCTATATTATACGTGTCCGCTCTTTTGGGGAAACTGGGGTTGGGCCTTTTAAACTGAATGTAACCAAGCTACAAGTAGTTAAGTAATTCGTGATTCGTGATTAGAAAATCGTCAGTACACACAGAAATAAGGCTTCTGTCCACTCCACCACTGCCCCGTAGGTATCTCCCGTGTGTCCGCCTAATTTATGATGGAACCATGCCCCGGTGAGACTGGCCATCGCACTTCCAGCTAGTAGCATAGTAAATGCCAAAAATAAATGTTTACTGTCTAACAAGCTCACTAACCCACTGAGACTGAACAGCAATAACAGTCCTGGTAATAAATCTTTATATGAACAAATAGCTTGTTTATGAAGTGCGCCTTTACCAGTGGGTTTCAAATAGGGATATCGAGCAATGGCCAGTTGTTGTCCCCAACGTCCCCATCCACAAGTAGCCATTAGCACCAGCCAACGGTTTTCTTCAATATCGATTA
Source organism: Umezakia ovalisporum Ak1311 (assembly GCF_029891685.1). Classification (NCBI taxonomy): domain Bacteria; kingdom Bacillati; phylum Cyanobacteriota; class Cyanophyceae; order Nostocales; family Nodulariaceae; genus Umezakia; species Umezakia ovalisporum. Next base: position 32,888 of record NZ_JANQDJ010000048.1, read on the forward strand.
AGGCTGTAGTTTTGAGTAATATTAGGGCAATAGCAGCCATTGAGCCAAAAGCACCCGTGGCACTATCTGCCATTACCTCTAATCGTTTTTCTGGGTTACCCACCGCCAAACCATCGGCAGTATCCATTGCCCCATCTAAATGCAATCCTCCAGTAATGGCAATCCAAATACCTACTACTAAAGCACTACGTGTTACCACTGGCATTCCCAGATGATTCACCAGGGCATCACACAACCCTAAAATTCCGCCAATCATCACCCCTACTAGCGGGGCAAAACACGCTACTGTGCGGAAGTCTAGCCCGTTTATATAGGGTATAGGAATAGAAGTATAGTATACTACACTAGCCAATAAATTAAAAACTAATTTCTTCCACCACTGGATTTGATACATTTCGCTACTCACTACACGTCAACTACTCCAACTAGGCTGGTGCTATCTTTTACCCCATCTTTGGTCTAATCTTTCCTCCCACACCGGAGAGGGCTGAACCATCCGCCTTGAGCATCCTGAATTCTACTTCAGTCAAGATAGATGCACTCGCGAACCAAAGAGCGGTTGATATTGTTGGGAGATAGAATTGTCATTGCCAGGGTGACATCCCCACATAACATTGCTGTACCTGGGGATGTCAACCGATATTGTTAAAGCTTTAAATAAGATAAACTTAAATTGGAGACTCATTAAGAAAATTTTGTTATACTGTGCTCAGTAGTGTTTTTTGCTACTGCTCATTATGACCTAATGGCAGTGAAGTCAGCAAACCAAACTAGCACAAGCAAGAATTGGATTTTGCATTCTTAGACTCATAACTGACTTTAGACTTAATTAGACGATAACCCTCCAAAGTTGATATTTTCTAAATGTAACGGGCCAACAGGCTGTTAAATTCATTTTTAGCTGTGTTGTACCTTGCCTTTGCTTATCTCCTATTTTCCTATGAGTCATCATCTACCCGACACCAGGATACCAGCTCCGTGTATTGTTAACACGGGAATAATTGTGAATAAGCTCGACATTAGGCGATTACTGTCTGATTTAGGTCGAGTCCACTACATCTACACCCAAGAAGGCAAATTACACAGCGAGGGTGAAGGAGATGTGATGGAAGTTTTTGTCAATCCTCAAAGATCTACCCTGGTTGCTAACTCTGCCCTTTACTTGAATGTTTATAGTTTTGATTACTTGGAACTAAAACAGTCTCCGCAAAAAGAAACCTACTTTGACTTGTGGCAAGAAGGTATGTGTCTACGTTTGATTCCTCTTTCCACTCCTTCACAAGAAAGAAAAGAGCGCAACTTGAATGTGAGCGCTATAGAAGCGATGATGGAGCAAGTTTTTTCCGCCAAGTGGGATGCAGAAATTGACGATGACTGTTCTGATTCATTTTAATTAGCCCCTGATAAAGCATATACTCAAAAAGTTGGTAATCGGTTGGTGGCGAATACTGAACTGTTCACAACGAATCGATTGCCAGTTTTTAATTTTTACTTTTTTGTCCATACATTCAGCTCAATAGCATTAATTTTACCTTGAGTGCCAATTTTTCTTTTCAATCCCTAGCTCAATGTAGCCAGACAAAAGCTAGGGCTGGGGTGTTTATGACTCCTCACGGACCTGTGGAAACCCCAAGATTTATGCCTGTGGGAACACTGGCAAATGTCAAAACTGTGACTCCAGAACAGTTGAGAAACACTGGGGCGCAAATGATATTATCCAATACTTATCATCTCCATTTGCAACCAGGGGAAAGTATCGTAGCGGGTGGTGGTGGATTACACAAATTTATGGGTTGGAATGGCCCAATGCTCACTGATTCCGGTGGTTTTCAGGTGTTCAGTTTGAGTGAAATGCGTAAAATTTCTGAGGAAGGAGTAACTTTTCGCTCTCCCCACGATGGTCAAATTATTCACCTAACGCCAGAACGCTCCATAGAAATCCAAAATACTTTGGGTGCTGATGTGATCATGGCGTTTGACGAATGTCCCCCTTACCCAGCTACTCGCCAAGATGTGGAAGTTGCCACCCAGAGAACTTATCGCTGGCTCCAACGTTGTATAGCATTTCATCAACGTAGCAATCAAGCTTTGTTTGGTATCGTCCAAGGAGGAGTGTATCTGGATTTACGCATCCAAGCTGCCCAAGCTTTAGCGAACTTAGATTTGCCAGGATATGCCATCGGTGGTGTGAGTGTGGGAGAACCCCCTGAACTCATGGCTCAAATTGTCAGGACTACAGCACCACTTTTACCACCAGAAAAACCTCGTTATTTAATGGGTGTGGGTACCTATCGGGAAATGGCAATTGCCATCGCTTGTGGTGTAGATTTATTTGACTGTGTAATTCCTACTCGTTGGGCAAGACATGGTACAGCAATTGTTCAAGGTGAACGTTGGAATTTAAAAAATGCTAAGTTTCGTGAAGACTATACACCGTTAGATGAAACTTGCCCTTGTTATGCTTGTCAAAACTTTAGCCGTGCTTACATATCTCATCTAGTGCGATCGCAGGAAATTTTAGCTTACACATTATTGAGTATCCACAACATTACCGAATTAATTCGCTTTACACAACAGATTCGTGAAGCAATATTAAGCGATCGCTTTGCTGAGGAATTTGCACAGTGGCTGACAGCAGAAAATGTTGAGTATTAATAATCTCATTAACTCAGGATTCAGGACTGACTAAACCATGTTAAGATACATCTCAATTATGAAGTCTATGTTAGATAGGTGGATTTAAACAAACATGGAAGCAGCATTATTACTGGCAAAACTGCCTGAAGCATACCAAATTTTCGATCCTTTGGTAGATGTTCTCCCAGTTATTCCCGTCTTTTTCTTGTTGCTGGCTTTTGTATGGCAAGCAGCTGTTGGCTTCAGGTAAGCTAACCTATTACCCACTGCTGGGACAGGTATGTTACCTGTCCTATTTCTTTGGCAATTTATGCTTATTTAAACTTGATATTTATTAATCTTTTGTAATAACTACCAGAAATTAAGTAGGATAGTGTACGGAACTTTCACAAAAATCAGCTTTGCCAGACACACTTACAGTTAAAGAGGTATAAATTAGCTATGGGTAACATGAAATTTGTCAAAGAAAATAAAGAAGTAATAGCGGCTGATGGAGCTAATCTTCGCATCAAAGCCATGGAAAATGGCATTGATATATACAAATTCATGGGCAAAATGACGAATTGCGGTGGCAATGGTCAATGTGCTACTTGCATTGTGGAGATAGTCGAAGGAATAGAAAATCTTTCCCCTCGCACAGATGTAGAGAACCGCAAATTTAAGAAAAAGCCTGATAATTACCGTCTGGCTTGTCAAACTTTAGTAAATGGCCCAGTAACTGTGGTAACCAAACCCTGAATTCTAACTTGTAAAAAATTTGAGCTAAGACTGGCATCGATAATGCTATTCTAAAAATGTTGACTAAAAACTAAAATCAATAGAGAGGTTTTCTTGCTATGCAAGTAAATGACCTAGGGTTCGTAGCGAGCATTTTGTTCGTTCTAGTACCCTCAGTTTTTTTAATAGTTCTTTACATCCAAACTGCTAGCCGTGAAGGTGGAAAAGATTCTTGACATTTGTTCATAAGATAAATAACCCCAACACCATTGGTGCAGGGGTTTTTTGTGGAAGATTTACGCAAGCTGTGATCTTAAGCAGCTGTCCGCGCCAATAAAACAGGACAAGTTGCATTAACTCGAACATAGTCAGACAAAGAAGCCCCGATAAGTCTGTCTATATCGACAAAACTCCTGGCTACAGACGGACGACGGTCTGGAGATCCGAGCAATAATAAGTCTATATTTAACTCTTCCGCTAAACGGCAGATTTCTTCCCCTGGTTTGCCGCTACTGGTGACACAACGAGTGTTCACGCCGTATTTTTGTGCTTCGGCAACTGCTTCTGCCAAAATAGAATTCTTTTCTGGGTTAATTTCACTAACTCCGGATGCTTTGGTGCGCAAATCTGTGGTGATATGAGCCAAAAATAATTGACTACCCTGAATATCTCGTAAGAGAAACAGTGCCAAGCTTAAGCATTTTTTGGCAGAATCAGACTTATCAATCGCCACCATCACCCGCTTAATTCTCTTGACGTAAATATCATCCTTGACCAGCAACATCGGGCGAGAAGATAGCTGGAAAACGTACTGACTAACCGAGTTAGATAAAATTGATTGCAAACGTTTAAGCCCACGTGAACCCATAATAATTAAGTCAGCATCAATTTCATCTGCTACCTGGCAAACGACATCCTTGGGGTCACCTTGGCGCAAAATTGAAGACACCAGACTAGGGTCTAAATTCAAATGCTGAATAGCATTAGCCAGGATTTTACCACCCTCTTCCCATTTTTCTGTCATGGCAGCAGCAGTACTTTGGGGAGGTACAACATGCAAAACTGTAACTTTTGCAGATTGGATTGATGGCATTTCTTTTAAGCTCTTGAGCATTTCTTCTGCATGGCCCAAGCCAGAAACCGCTAACAAAATTTTTTCAATCATTGTTACATCTCGCCGTTAAAGTTGCTTTGGTGTTTGCTCTTATTACTTCGTTCAGTTGAATGTTTCAACGCCTGGTTCAACAACCTAGTCAGTCAGATGGGACAAACTTTTAATCATTAGCTACTAGCACAAAAAAAAGTGACAAATAGTTAATTAATATTGAGTTTTTTGCCCTGATTTACCTAAAGCTTGAACTAGGCTTCAATGATTAAGCATATTATAAATTTAGCTTAAACAAGTTTATAGAATATTATCTTAGTTATTACTTTTTATTTATATTAATTTTCTTTAATTACTGAAAGTTAATTCTTACTAAGAATCTTAACAAGATTTTACTGGTTTAAAATTGTTAAGCAATATGAATTAAATAACAATAGAACTTACACAACTGGCACAGGGGATGGCTCAATAAAAGTACATTTGTATTATATAACTGACGAAACTAGCACAGGGGGATATCTAGTTTAGGAGTGTAACTATTCTGATGATCCCAACATTTCTACTGTTTAATGAATGCCCTCATCACTAATATGTTGGTTGAAAAAGGTGAGGTTATTACGGACTGTACTTTGAAACAGTTGGACATATCGAGTTACTAACCCGACTATTACCGATAATTCCTTGATGATGTCTAAATTCCCATAAGATGCTGTTGTAGTAATGGATAGGGGATTTGCTGAGTTAAATTTTATCGACGAATTAGACCAAGCTGGTAAGTATTTTGTTTTGGGAATAAAAAATAATTGGAAATTAGAGATTGATTCAGAAACTGGACTAGTCAAAATTGGTTCAGCTACAAAAATATTGGCATTTTTAGTAATTAATTTATCCAGTTTCAAGTGCATTTTTAAAAACTTCCATAACAGTTCGACTCCCCACCGACAGCAATAAATATCGCGGATATCTTCATCTGTAACTGCTGCTTCTCCATCGGCTGGTAAATTAGTAACCAACCAGAATTCTACTTTAGTTTCTAAGTCACAAAAATTAATCACTCTATAAGCTTTAGCATCTGTAGCTGAAGCTGAAATGATAACCTGAATGACGGAAAATCAGGGATGGTGGGTTACTTAGGGTACAACAGAGCTTATAAAAAAGCTTTGCACTAATTTAATGATTTATGTAAACCCAGAAATATTGACTGTTGACTGTTGACTGTCCAAGTTGTGCGTCGGTGATACAAAATTTGAGCAATTAATGACTCTATTCTTAATAGACAATGAACTTTATCTGGGTAAAACGCAAAAGTTGTAAATTTTTATTGC
>NZ_JANQDJ010000049.1:0-96105 GCF_029891685.1 Umezakia ovalisporum Ak1311
ATCGCCATACGTTATATGTTTGGCTCTAGTTTCCCCGGAGAACAACTCATTGATGGCGCCATCGCTCCTGATGCTACCCGTAACTCAGCAGAAATCCAAGCATACTTAACAACTCTCAGCGCTCTAGTTTAGTTGTTAGTAATTAACAAAAACTGCGGAAGTCCCTACCCTCAGCCAAGGAGGGACTTTAACTATTGGCTAATTTCTACCTATAACTAGACAAAACCAACTTAACCTCTACATATTTAGGTACTCCTCATGGGGTTAGATATCAATATTTTCTCCCAATTCCCTTAACCGAGAGGCTAAACATTCCCCTCCTGGATTTGCTGCTTGCTCTGATAACAATGGTAATTAATCATCACTCAAAGTTTCAATTAACAGATTTATCTGTTGGTGTCGCTGGTGCAAAAAACTTTCACACTCACGCAAAGACTCCACAGCACTGGAAAACTGCTCAAACACTTCCTCTAACCCCAATTCGCCCTCCTCAATCCGGCCAATAATTTGTTCTATTTCAACAACCTTCTCTTCAAAACTCCAATTGACCATAGAATCAGCACCAAAACCATCCTGAGGTTTAACCATTCAATTCCACCTATCCCCTGGGTCTATGTCAGTAACCTTCACTTTAACCTTTCCTTGCCCCAACAAAATCAGCAAATCTTCACCCACCGCTAACTCAGAACCAGAACGAGCGATCGCGCCATTTTCCCGCCTCACCACAGCATAACCACGCTGTAAAACTGCTTTGGGGTCAAGACTAGCCAATTTTTCCTCCAACAATTGTAAATGCTGCCTTCCTTGCTGCCATCGCCCCAGAGTCCCTTGCACCAATTGCCGCTTGTGCCAACCCAGCTGCTGTATCTCCTGTTGCACCTTGCGGTCTAACCCCAAACGCCGCAAACCATGGCGTAAACCTTGTAATTTCTTCTCAGCACCTTCCTCAAATTCTCCCACAGCTTTACGTAGAGCAACAATCATTTGTCGGTGCTGAATATACAGATCCGAAAGTGATGGCACAACGGTTTCCGCCGCCGCTGTGGGTGTATGTACACAGACATCAGCCACTAAATCCGCCAAAGACTCATCTCGCTGATGACCAATACCAGTAATCACCGGAACAGAACAACCAGCAACAGCCCTAACTACCCGTTCATCATTAAAACAAGCCAAGTCTTCAACCGCACCACCACCCCGTGATAAAATCAGCACCTCTGCCCGACCATCACCATTGACCCGATTAATAGCCTTAACTATAGAATCTGGTGCTTGCTCACCCTGCACCGTAGCTGGAGAAAATAAAACCTGTAAACCTGGATATCTTTCCTTGAGAGTTTTTTGAATATCCCCCCAAGCAGCCCCAGTGGGAGAAGTAACCACAGCAATAATTTGGGGGTGCAGAGGCAAAGCACGTTTCCGTTGTTCATCAAACAACCCCTCAGCCAGCAATCGGTTTTTTAATTGTTCATAGCGTAGCGCCTGTAACCCAGCACCAGCAGGTATAACTTGAGAAACAGATAATTGATACTCTCCCCGTTGGGGGTAAACTGCGATACTGCCAAGGATAATTAACCGCTCACCCTTAGTGGGCATTTGCGCGAGTTTAGCAATTTTGCTTTTCCATACCACACACTTAATTACCGCCGTACTATTTGGGTCTTGCAGATTAAAAAACAACCCTTTGGCATGGTTGCTAGCACTGGAAACCTCCCCGGTCACCCAAACTTGCCGTAATTCATCCTTTTGCTCCAACAGAAAGCGGATGTAGTCAGTTAATCTACCCACTGACAGCGCTGTATCAGGAATCACAGAATTAAAAGTCATCTCAATGTGTGAGCATCAGTGCCGGAACAATTTTAGCATTTTTAATACCCTGACCAACTCACACCACAAAGTACGCTACCTTAGCGATAGGGTGAAAAGCCCACCAGAACCAGCAACCTAGTGGCGTACTTCATCCCCTAGGGGAGACATCAACCTAGCTCCTGGAGCCGTTTTGTGTAAACTAAAGTTAGTTGCAGATAACTCACTGTGCCTTGGTCTAAACTAGATAGTCTCGGCTTTTTGGCAGGTAGTCAAATTCAAGCCATCACCTGATAATATGAATGTTTACTAATTACCAATCACCATTGCGTACCTCTATGGTAAAAAAATTGTCCTAAAATTCTGTAGTCCTGCTAACCTAATTTCCGATCCATCGCCCTAGCATTTGGTCACATTTCCCTGCTTCAAATTTGTATTTAAGAATTTTCTGGTTAAAATAGTATATCTGTTCTACTCCAACTTCCAGCCCAACACTCCAGCAAATCCACATAATTCCTATATTTAGAGGCAAGAATGGCTATCAACACAGATCCTTCTGGCAAGCAAAAGGCATTGAATATAGTACTCAATCAAATTGAGCGTAGCTTCGGTAAAGGAGCAATCATGCGCCTGGGGGATGCCACCCGAATGCGAGTAGAGACAATTTCTACCGGCGCCCTGACCTTGGATCTAGCATTGGGGGGAGGTTTACCCAAGGGACGGGTAATTGAGATCTATGGACCAGAAAGTTCTGGTAAAACCACAGTAGCATTACACGCTCTGGCAGAAGTGCAAAAAAATGGCGGTATAGCAGCCTTTGTTGATGCTGAACACGCCCTAGATCCCACCTATGCTGCGGCTTTGGGTGTAGATATTGAAAATTTGCTAGTTTCCCAACCAGACACAGGGGAATCTGCATTAGAAATTGTCGATCAGCTAGTTCGATCCGCCGCCGTTGATATTGTTATCGTTGACTCAGTAGCAGCATTGGTTCCTCGTGCAGAAATTGAAGGCGATATGGGTGACACCCACGTTGGTCTTCAGGCAAGGTTAATGAGCCAAGCCCTACGTAAAATTACAGGTAATATAGGTAAATCTGGCTGCACAGTTATTTTTATCAACCAACTACGGCAAAAAATCGGCGTCACTTACGGTAGCCCAGAAACTACCACTGGCGGTAACGCATTAAAGTTTTACGCTTCAGTACGTCTGGATATTCGCCGAATTCAAACCTTAAAAAAAGGCACTGAAGAATTTGGTAACCGCGTGAAAGTCAAAGTCGCCAAAAATAAAGTTGCACCACCGTTTAGAATTGCAGAATTTGACATTATCTTTGGTAAAGGAGTTTCTACCTTGGGTTGTTTAATTGACCTAGCAGAAGAAACAGGGGTTATTATTCGCAAAGGAGCCTGGTACAGCTACAACGGTGATAATATTTCCCAAGGTAGAGATAACGCTATCAAGTACCTAGAAGAAAAACCAGAATTTACTCAACAAATTAAGGATCTAGTGCGTCAAAAGCTAGATATGGGGGCCGTTGTTTCCGCTAATTCAGTTTCGAGAGCCAGCGAAGAAAATGAAGATTTTGAATTAGAAGAAGAAGAAGAACCATAACAATAGCAGCTTTTCACCAACTAGAGTCATAAAATCCTTGAAAAGACTGAACTTATATTAGGTTCAGCCTTTTCTTAGTCCAAACCCACAATTTCACACAAGGGAACAGGGGAAAAATTTTAATTTTCCAGTTTTTTCATCACACTAATCATCATTTCTATTCTTTTCCTGACCATGATCCCAGTTGACTTAAAGAATATGTGAATACCTGTTCAGATATTGTAAGATAGTTCATGATGAACTCATGGAGAAAAATTATGACTACCGTTACCCAAATGAAATGTGCTTGTCCCCACTGCTTGTGTATTGTTACACTCGCAGATGCCATCATCAATAAAGAAGATAAATACTATTGTTCTCAAGCCTGTGCTGAAGGTCACAAAACCATTAAAGGCTGTGGTCATCATGGCTGTACTTGTTAAATCAAGTCCAAATTACTGAATGCTGAGTAGAAAATCACCCACTGAGCTAATCAAACACATCTGATTGATTTTTTGACTCAGCACTCAGCATCAATACTTACAGATTACATAGCACTTCTCGTGCAGCAACTAAAGTCTGGTGGATATCAGCCTCAGTGTGAGCCAAAGAAGTAAAACCAGCCTCAAACTGAGAAGGTGCTAAATAAACACCACGCTCTAACATCCCGCGGTGGAAGCGAGCAAATTTCGCCATATCGGACTTTTTAGCATCCTCGTAGTTATGAACTGGCCCAGAGGTAAAGAATAATCCAAACATAGCGCTGATGTGACCACCACAAGCTTCATGGCCAGTTTCTTTGGCTATTTGCAGCAACCCATCTGCGAGCTTCTGAGTAATTTGGTCAAGATACTCATAAGTACCAGGTCTTTGTAGCAATTCTAGAGTTTTAATTCCAGCCGTCATTGCTAAGGGATTACCCGAAAGAGTCCCCGCTTGATACACATGACCCGCAGGCGCAATCATAGACATAATATCCCTACCACCGCCGTAAGCTCCCACTGGCAACCCACCACCAATGACCTTGCCCAAAGTCGTTAAATCCGGTGTAACACCAAATCTTTCCTGAGCCCCACCGTAGGCAATGCGAAAACCTGTCATCACTTCGTCAAATACCAGTAAAGCCCCATGTTCATGGGTAATTTCCCGTAAACCCTCCAAAAAACCAGCATCGGGAGTAATAAACCCAGCATTGCCAACCACCGGCTCCAAAATTACACCGGCGATTTCGTCGCGGTTTTCTGCAAATAAAGCTTTTACAGCTTCCAAATCATTGTAGGGCGCTGTAAGAGTACTGCTAGTTACCGCTTTAGGTACTCCTGGTGAATCGGGTAAACCAAGTGTAGCTACACCAGAACCAGCCTTCACCAAAAACATATCAGCATGACCGTGGTAGCAGCCTTCAAACTTGATGATTTTTTCTCTGTTTGTGAAAGCCCGCATTAACCGTAACACTGCCATACAAGCTTCAGTGCCAGAATTGACAAATCTGACCATTTCCATACTGGGGACGGCATCAATTACCATTTCCGCCAGTAAGTTTTCCAGCACTGAAGGAGCGCCGAAGCTAGTACCTTTTTCCAAAGCTTCATGAAGGGCTGCTATTACTTCTGGATGGGCATGACCACAAATAGCTGGACCCCAAGTACCGACATAATCTATATACTGGTTGCCATCTACATCCCAAATGTACGAGTCTTTCACACGATCAAAAACTATTGGTTGCCCACCAACTGATTTGAAAGCACGAACTGGAGAACTAACTCCTCCTGGCATGAGATTTTGGGCTGCGGCAAAGATTTCCTGTGATTTTGTGGTTTTAATCGTGGTATTTACCAAGGCTCTCTCCTAAATAGTGGAAAATAAAAAGCTCTATCTGAGCATAGGGTGAAAAACTGCTTAGAAATTGTACCTTATAAAAAAATAGGCTGAAAACCCTTGACGTTAAGTTTTGGAGCTGGGCGGAAAAACTTAGCCCTCCTTTCGCCAAGGCATAAAAGCCAGTTGAGGCGTAAACGCCTCAGTTATTTTAGCTATTCCCCTTATCAAGCAATTTAGCGTTTAACCGTTTCTGTACAAATATTACCAGTTGTGCTAACAAAATAACTAGGACTCCACAAAGTAGGAAGTTTCAGCAAATCGGGAAATTCTCTTCTCATAAAAGTAAGTAGGCTACGGAACGAACACCCTGAAGAAAAAGCGCGTAACCTATCCAGGGACAAGGCCTTAGTCGCCTGTGAAAATTTAAAAGTCAAGAATGCGGCTTGGTGTACTTTTTGTCAACGGCTAGAATATTTTGCTCTTAAGTTTAACTGTGAAGTTGTTGGTGTTCCTCCATATTACACATCTCAAAAATGTAGTAATTGTGATGCAATTGTGAAAAAATCTCTTTTTACTCGTACCCACAGATGTAGTTGTGGCTGTCAGTTGCAATAGAGATGTGAACCCAGCAGTAAATATCCTCAATTTAGCAAAAAATACGGGAGGCTATCCCCGCTCCCCTAAGTACCGTCAGACATATTAACGCCACAAAAGTTAAAATTAATACTCTAGTGGGTAAAAACCTGCTAGGGCAAGTTCTAACGTAGAATGTAGAATCTCCATAGCTTTAGTCCGGAGAGTGTCAACCAACTTTAGTCAATAAATTTATTTAAACTAAACAACATGAGCGGGAAATTAATTGTATTTGAAGGAGTAGAAGGCTGCGGCAAAACCAGCCAAATGCAGCTTTGTTATCAATGGTTACAAAATCTCGGACTTTCCGTAGTTCTCACTCGTGAACCAGGGGGAACAGAGTTAGGCTCACATCTGCGCCGCCTCTTACTGGATAAGCTAGATAATAAACCAATTTCTGAGGTGACAGAGTTATTATTGTATGCTGCTGACCGAGCCCAACATGTTGAACAAGAACTCAAACCAAATTTAGCAGCAGGAAAATATGTATTGTGCGATCGCTATACCGACTCCACCACCGCCTACCAAGGTTATGGTCGGGGTCTCAATCTCAGCTTAATCAATCAACTCAACTATATTGCTACTGGTGGGTTACAAAGCGACTTAACTATTTGGCTTGATGTCGATGTGGAAGTTGGACTAGCCCGGAAAAAAGGCAATGCAGTTGGATTAGACCGCATTGAGCAAGAAACAATTACTTTTCATCGCTGTGTTCAGCAAGGATACGCAGACCTGGCTACTCGCTACCCATCTCGAATCGCACGGGTAGATGGTAATTTAACTCAAGCAGCAGTGCAACAAGTGATTCAGGAAATTTTGCGCTCAAGGCTGCTGTTGCCTCAAGTGGGTTAGTGATGACTTCTTAATTACTGAGGTTTACATTAAGCAAAAAGAACTGAATCCCAATCTTAAAAAAAAACCGGATTCGACAATACAGGTAATCTTTGACCTTAAATCACATTTGCTCAATTGCCGAGTGTTAACTGCGATGCCAACGTAGATAGGCGACATAAATAAGAGCTGCAACCTGCATTGGCAAAAGGGCAATCAGGCTTTTTAAATAATAATTCATTTCTAAATTAGACATGGCACTGAAATATCCACAGCCTAATATAAGTAATAACAACCAAATCATCTCTTTACGTTTGATACTGACCATGGTAGTCTGAATTAAACTTTTTCATCGAAATATAAATTATCCCAGAGTCTGCGGGGTAGTTATTTAATACTTACTGTTGAAAGCAATTGACCTACGGGAGACCTGCTAACAGCAGTGTACATTTCTCCAGTTTGTGATAAGTAATATAAACGAAGGCAATAGTAAATAAAAATGGTAAATAGCCCTAATATTTGTAGCTTTCTCAGCCTTAATAGGCAAAAATAGAATGCTGTAACACGGCGTCTTGTTAATAGTTCTAAGGTAATGTGAACTATTGCAACTACAAAGCTGGCAAATAAAAGTGGACCAAATAAATGTTCTGCTATTGCTTGGCTCCAGTCTCCTCGACCAATAGCCATAAACGAACGAGTCATACCACAGGTGGGACAAGGAATCCCTGTCAAGTGTCGTATTGGACAAACTAGGAACGCTATTCTATAGTTTTGGTTGTAAAAATAGGTACCAAGTAATGGGGCATAAGAAAATCCTAATATACCCCAACGCACTAATTTACCGTGGTATGACAGAGGATAAGGAGATAATTTAAACACTGATGCACTCTTAAATTAAAACAGCAAGCAAAACTTCAACATCAGAGGATCAAAACCAGCCTTTTTTGTTAATAATATAAACACTGGAGAATTCTTCATCGGTCTTGGTTAAGTAAATAATCCCTTCCACTAACCCAACAACTCCCACTATTGGTGCGACAAATCCACACGTGAGTAGGCTAACAAGTAGCATAATCAAGCCCTCGGTTGTGTAACCAAGAATGAACTTATGAATACCTAAAGCTCCCAACAAAATTGCACATATCCCAGCTGCAAGTTTTTTACTGCTGGCTTCACTGGAGTTATTATTCGACATTGATTAGAGATGCTCCTCAAGCACAAATAGCAACCTCATTCTATAGTAGTTATCCTTACTAAGTAAATTCTGCAATATTTATTTACAACTTGTCCCATAGGTGTTACATCTTAGCGGATATACCTAATCAGCCCCTTCAATTTCCCAGAACACTTGATTGTATCGCCATGCAGCAAGGATACGCAGACCTGGCTACTCGCTACCCATCTCGAATCGCACGGGTAGATGGTAATTTAACTCAAGCAGCAGTGCAACAAGTGATTCAGGAAATTTTGCGCTCAAGGCTGCTGTTGCCTCAAGTGGGTTAGGGTTTTTCAACCCAAAGCTAGGCGGAAGTTTTTTCAGTTCGGTTGCTCAAGAATTGAGTTTTATAATTTACCAAAAATGGCGCGATTCTGTCTGATTGTGTCTTGAGGAGGGACGTGGCAAACCACGATTTCCCAACAAAAGTAAAGGCAAACTGAGAATACCTAAAATTATTACTACTCCGGTCATAATCCACACCGGTAAGCGGTGGGGTCGATAATCCCCGCGTTCAATTTCCCAGAATACTTGATTGTATCGCCATGCTGCTAGGGCTATGGCTACAATGCCAAACACCACAAATACAGTCCCTAACTTTTCTGAGTTAAATATCGGGTTGACCAAAGGTTCTTGCTGTGTTAAGGCAAAATTTAACTGACGCATAAATAGACCAAATCGCGCGATCGCAAAACCAAAACCAATCAATGAGATGGAAGTACGTAACCAAGCTAAAAATGTTCGCTCGTTTGCTTGATGTTCCCGTTGACGGTCAATTTTTGGGATTTTACCTGGGATTTTACTCATGTTACTTCTTAAGCCAAGTGATGGCACTCAGTTCATATATCTCAACTAAAATAAGCTAGAATGCTAATATAACAAGCATTTCCCGCTTAAACATCCCATGCTGGAGACCCTGGAAACACGACTTTACGAATTAGAACAATTTGCCAACACCCTAGTATCTAACCAACTCACCCACCTTAATTTACTGAGTATTGGTATAATTTTTGCAGCTGGCTTGCTAACAAGTCTTACCCCCTGTATGCTGTCCATGGTGCCTATTACCATTGGATACATTGGCGGTTATGAAGCGAAAAGTCGCCTACAAGCAGCAGCACAATCTACATGGTTCGCTTTGGGATTGGCGACTACTCTAGCAGGCCTAGGAGTAATAGCAGCTTTTGTTGGTAAAGTCTATGGTCAAGTGGGAATCGGCTTACCAATTATTGTCAGTATTATTGCCATTCTCATGGGGCTGAACTTACTAGAAGCCCTACCTCTACAATTTCCTTCCTTGGGAGAAACTAATTGGATTTCCCCAGATTTACCCCCCGGTGTGCGTTCTTATTCCCTGGGTTTAACTTTCGGATTGGTAGCATCTCCTTGTAGTACACCTGTTTTAGCTAGTTTGCTGGGTTGGGTTGCCAGTACACAAGATTTAATTCTCGGCGCTGTTTTGTTAATATCCTATACGGCAGGGTACGTAGCACCGTTGATTTTAGCAGGTACTTTTACTGCTTCTATTAAAAAGCTCCTAGAACTGCGGCGTTGGTCCGGTTGGATCAACCCTGTTAGTGGTGTGCTATTAGTGGGATTTGGTGTATTTTCCTTGATTTCGCGATTTCCCTGGGGAAATTTCTAAGCCATGACCCTAAAAAATTCAGTGTCCACAGAATCAAATTGGTGGTCAGTACCTGGGGGATTTCTACCCAGAGAGGTTTTACCAGTACTGACTGATTTACGATTAGCCATCACACTACTGCTAATAATCGCTATTTTTAGCGTAAGCGGCACTGTGATAGAACAAGGTCAGTCACCCGCATTTTATCAAGCCAACTACCCAGAGCATCCAGCTTTATTTGGTTTTCTGACCTGGAAAATAATTCAAATAGTAGGTTTAGACCATGTATATCGCACTTGGTGGTTTTTGGCCTCACTGATTTTATTTGGTACTAGCCTCACAGCTTGTACATTCACTCGCCAGTTACCAGCTTTAAAAACCGCCCGTCGTTGGAAATATTACGAAGAACCCCGGAAATTTCAAAAATTAGCTTTGAGTGCAGAACTAGATCATGGTTCCCTGGAAAATCTCAGCAAAATTTTACAGAATCGCCATTATCAAATTTTTCAAGAACAAGATCATATTCTTTACGCCCGTAAAGGAATCATGGGACGCCTAGGCCCCATAATTGTGCATGTGGCAATTGTAATGATCCTTTTAGGGGGAATTTGGGGGGCTATGACTGGATTTATTGCCCAAGAAATGATATCCAGTGGTGAGACCTTTCAGGTCAAAAATATTATTGATGCTGGCCCCTGGGCAAATCCTGAAATTCTCAAAGATTGGTCTGTGCGTGTGAATCGTTTTTGGATTGATTACACACCCACCGGTGGAATTGACCAATTTTATTCAGATATGTCTGTTTTAAATAAACAGGGACAGGAAGTTGACCATAAAAAGATTTTTGTCAATCAACCCCTGCGTTATCGTGGCGTAACATTCTATCAAACGGATTGGGGAATCTCAGCTGTTCGTATCCAATTTAATAACAGTCCCGTTTTTCAATTACCCATGGCCTTGCTAGACACCAAAGGGCGAGGACGCATTTGGGGAACTTGGATCCCCACTAAACCAGATTTAAGTCAAGGGGTTTCTGTCATCACCAAAGACTTACAGGGAATGGTATTAATTTATGATTCCACAGGTAAATTAATCAATACAGTGCGAACCGGAATGTCAGCTAAAGTCAATGGTGTCAACCTGAAAATTATCGATTTAGTTGGTAGCACAGGCTTACAAATTAAATCTGATCCTGGTATCCCATTGGTTTACGCAGGGTTTGCAATACTAATGTTAGGCGCAACCATGAGTTATTTCTCTCACTCCCAAATTTGGGCACTGCAAACAGGCCATCGCCTGTATATTGGTGGTAAAACCAACCGCGCCCAACTTGCATTTGAACAAGAAGTACTACAGATATTAGACCACCTCAGTTCTCAACCACGAACCTAAACCCACCCACAGAAGCGCTAACACCTAGCGTTTCTTTGCTTCTACACTGGTTTTTGATGACGCACTTCCACCACAGTATGCACATTACCACGGGGACTAAAATCCGCCTTGACCGTCACCTCCAACGGGTCACAAGCAGCAACAAAATCATCTAAAATTTGATTAGCAGATTCTTCGTGAGAAATATAGCGATCACGGTAATTATTAATATAAAGCTTTAACGCCTTTAACTCCACCACCCGCCCATCAGGGACGTAAGTAATATAAATCGTGGCAAAATCAGGATAACCAGAAAATGGACACTTACAAGTAAATTCCGGTAAAGAAATGCTCACATCATATCGCCGACCCACACGGGGGTTAGGAAAGGTAATTAATTGACCTTCTTTAATTTCACGTTCACCATACTTCATTTCCGACTGTGGCTGGGATATAGTCTCAGGAGAAGAATTACTCATAACTTGTTCAATGTTCAATATAGATAACTTATGAAATTCCAAAAACTGTCCGCCTGACTAAGTTTAAACCTTTTCCCAATCGGGACAATTATCATCATCCCACCCATGAGGATGCATACCACAGACTAACAGATTACCACCATAAACTTGACCGTGGTAATGCTGACAACCTATACAAGCAGGATTCATTTCTCCTGTTGGCTCCACAGCGTAAGGAAAACCAGGCTCTGGATCTCCCATCACCTCTTCCAGTTCCCAGTAAACTTCCAAAATTGGGTCAGTGAGTTCCTGTAAATAATAGTCTATTTCAGTAGCAATAGAATTTTGGACTTGATCGGAAAATTCTTCTGTTAGCTCAAAAAATACATCTATCATTTCGCTCATCCCTAGGAAGAAACGTTCCACTTCATCAGCCACGGTTTCAACCATTTCCGCTAAATCTTTTTGCCATTGTTCCATAAATTCCACGCCCTTAATGAATATTAACAGCAAACTGTGCGCTACCGGGCTTGCAGCACTACACCAAATCCTAGGCAATGTATCTCACCTAGCTTCCGCACATAATGGTAAGTGGAGATGGCTCTCAATGTAAAGATAAGAGAGGAAAATTTACTTTTTACACATCTTGTTGCAAGTTTCTTAACTCTTCCTGCATTTCTAGCACCTTTTGGCGCAACTCAGCAACATCATCTGTGGAAGCACCCTTTGACCTTGAGTAGTTCCCCACCTCATCCTCTTCTAGAATTTCAATGCGGCGAGGTTCATAGCTTGGTGGTTTTTCCTTACTTTCACCGGGCTGGGGGGTACTTTGAGCCTGTTTCATCATTTCTTCCACGAGACGGCGAGCTTCTTCTGTGCTTATTTCGCCCCTTGCCACCATCTCGTCCGCCAGTTTTTGGGCTTGTAATCGCAGTTCGCTCAACTTTTCTCCCGCCTTCTCACCTGCGTAAGAAGCTAAACCGACACCCAGGTAAAAAGCTTTTTGAACAATATCTCCAAAACCAGGCATTGCTGATGAAAGCTCCTAATGAAATAGGGCGACCCGGAGACTACGCCTACCGTAAGCATCCCGTATTGCTGCTACCTTCCGGTCCTGACAAGGTTTGGGCGTTACAGTCGCGTAGATCCAGGTCTCATACCAATATAACATCAAAAGTTCGTAAGTGTGTGTTATTCCACAACAATTTTCCATTCATATAGCTGATAAGTGACGCAGCCGTTTTGTACCAATGGGTCAAGAGCCACTATTCCTTCTGCTTCATCCCTGGAAGCAGCTTCAAACATCAACATTCCCCCTCTGTCTTCTGCCCAATAACCTGTGCGAGCTTTGTGTCCTTTGGCAATCAAATCTTGCACATAAGCTTTATGGGCAGGTACGAATTGATCAAATATAGGTTTATCAACTTTACCCGCTTCAATTTTGACAAACAAAGGCATTTGCTGGACACCTCTCGATTTTTGTATCTTACATATCTTAACTACCCCGGATGCATCCGAACCGTAAACTAGCACCAAGCAGTCGTCTAAGTTTTAGTTCCCTTAAAGGGATTAGGTTAGCGCAAAGGAATTGAGAGAATATTCCTTTGTCAACTTTCTGGGGATTTGGCAAACTCCCCAGGTTTTTTGACCTTGCTACAGATTTGCCAAACATCTTCCCCATCAGCCAACCACCATATAATGATTGTCTGCTCTTTTCTAGATACTTCCCGGGATTGTCGTCAACTCACGCGCAATTCATCTCATCACTTGCGCTTCCCATTAAGTTAGAGGCTTCCTGCGGTTTAAGCTAATTACGAATTACCACCCGTCCCATGCCCATAGCTGTTTTCCGTCCCACTCCCGCAAAGTTAGCAAAATGGGCTAAGATTGTCCCAATTCTAGCTTGTTCAGGTTCCAGAAACCGATACTTGACCCACCCCTCAACCCCAATTTCTGGACCACCTTCCATTTTCAAAGCATGGGTTTTTAACTCAAAAGCAGAAATTAAAGCATTCCATTCAACTTTGGGAAAATGCAATTCCGGCGGTGCAAAAATATTCCACCGCCGTAATAAACTGTTAAAAACCAACTCCGGCAATGGAAAAGGCTGGATAAATCCACGTTGTTTAAAGCTCGTGGGTGAGAGAAACTTCAATTCAATCACGCTTTGGGTAGGTAAGTTCACTAGTTGTTCAAAGCTGCTAGTGGGGAAAATGTCTATGCACTTACCCAACTGACAAGGTATTCCCCCCAGGGTGATTTCTCCATCGAGACTGGTGCTCAATCCCCAAAGTAGCGGTGCTAATAGTTTTTTTTGTAATAAACTAATTCTCAAATGTAGCTTTTGGCATGAGCCATACCCCATTGTCAGAGTTATGGGCACACTGTCTTGTTCATGCAACTGAGCTGCTAAACCAGGATCAGCAATAGCCAGCCATTGAAAACATTGAGCATGAATCCCTCTTCCCAGGCTTGCTGGCAAAGTTTGTGTAGTGGAAATAGCAACTTCAATAACATGCAAAGCATGATTATCTACTTCTACTCCAGTCACTTCATAGGGCTTTCCTTGCCACTCCACCAAAGTATGATCCGCAATGCGCTCACATATACATTGCATCAGATATTTATACAACAATGGTTGTGGCAACACAGGCATAATTTTAGCTACACCCCCAGAAATTCCTAGAGGAATCCAACTCAGTCCTGGTTTAATTTCTGGCAGCCAAGATGTTAACGCTGTACGAGCGATCGCACCTGGTGTAGACTTGAGAACTAGCTTAACTCCAGCATAAGCAATCTCAGTATCTTTGGTACACATCATAACTGCTACTTGTGGCCATAAATTGCAGAGGCAGAAATCCAGGTTTAATTACGCGGTCTTTATCAAGTTGTGCTTTATCCTGAGAAAAAGGATTAATCCGATTAAAAGTAGTTTTTTCACTTAAATCATCCATAGGTTGCACCGTAAACCCATTACTAGGATTGGGATTAAAGGTAGCCTCTGGGGTTACTTGTCCATACTCGGGAAGATGCTGAAAAAAACAGCCGCGTTTACCAAAGTAATTAATTTGGCCAAACAGTCCCTCTAGTTCTCCTAAATAATTTCCCGCACTACAGCAAATTTGGAGATTTCCCTGCATATACACCCATTCTCGAAAAACAAACCCTCCTTGCATTGGGATTGTCACACGATTTTTATCTACTTTGTCCGCATTTTGATCGTAGTACCGTAATTTGTAACCATTGCGATTCACAACCAATTTTTCTGGAGGCCAAATATAAATTGTTAAATCTCGAATCCAGGTAAATTCGCTATCAATCCATTGAATAAAATCACTTTGGTGTTCTCTTCCCTGAGTTTCTAGCAAAACCCTTAACAATGCCATTTTAATAGCATAAGGAGTAGGCACTAAATTAGACCGTCCCGCCATGCTAGTTGCATCAGACCTTTTAAGGGAAAATAGGCTCACAGGTTGATAAACCACAGTTAGCCACTGCTTAGAAAAAGATTTAGGCGATAGCTTCGGCATTTTTACTCTCCCAAGGTTGACTTTCACCAATTAAAGTTTTAATTTGATCCGCAAACTCAGCCATATTATTAAAATCAAAACAATGAATCGTTTCCGCACCATTAAGATTATTTAATGTCCTTGCTAAACTATGAATTTGATCCTTGTATTCCCATTCCAATGGGCTAATCATCGGTGCAGGACAGCGCCGAGTACTCACAGTGATCACACCTTCAAAATGGTCAGCATGGGGTAAATGAGTATTGCGTTTAGCTCCATTAGGCTGCAAATAGGTATACAGCACACTTTTGAGTAAAGCATCTAAGCGTTTTTTGCGTTCAGTCACGTCAATGCTATAACTAAAATTGTGAGGATTATAACCAATTCGAAAAGCCTCTATATTCAAAACAGTGGCATATAAACCAGAACTGACTTGTACATTATAAGGAGTTGGATTATCCACACCGTATTTAGCATGAAAATAACTCTGAGTTTTTACCGAACTAGGTAAACCCACAACCGCCCCAAATTCAATTACAGAATCCCGCTTCAGAGTTTGTCCCTTCTTTTCTGTCACCATAAAACCTTCCAAATCGCTGATAGTGCAAAGTTTGAGAACCTTACCTGTTTTAGCAGCTAAATCACTATCTTTGTCCCTAAAAAAAGAAAGATTTTTCTCCAAATCATAACCAACTCTATCAGGATTAAATTGCTTACCACCCTCGGATAAACTTAATCCACATTCCATCGCTAGACGGTGTAAATGTTCTGCCTGAATATGTTTGAGCATATCCCCAGAAATTCCATTGACATACTCAGGTTCATTCATACCTTTTTGAATGATATAATAACGCCGAGTTAAAGATTGATTACCCTCATTACCCTCATTATTTAAAGCGTGAAGTTGCCAAGAAACTAAACCACTGATGGAAATTGAATAAACTGGAAATTGCACCCTAGTCATTATCTGATTATCCTTCTGTTTCTAAATTATCATTGCTATCAGTTTCATCAGTATCCTTAACTTTACCCCAACCTTTGGCATAGCCATAAGCAATTAACAGGTTAGCAACTAAACTAGAACCATAATGGTCAATCAGATGAATTACCCGGTCTAAATCATCTTTGGTAGTCCAGATACGGCGTAACTTACCTTTTTTCTTTAATTCCTCATCAATGCGCAGATTCTCATTTTCATAACTAGCCAAAAAGGTTGACAATTCAATAATGAAATCTTTCTTAGAACCTGCTTGACTACTTAAGCGTTGGGCTAAACCATAAATTCGCACCCAACCGTGTTCTTCTTTTCCTGCATACACTGTAGCGCTATTAATGGCTTTAGCTATGCGTAAAAAACCAGAGTCTTCAGTGATTTCTGTTAAAGACCAATCTTGGTCATCTTGACGATGCTGGAAATTTTTGACCATGAGGTTTAATCCCTTAAGAGAAAATAACCGGGGACCTTTAGCCTTGGAATCTGCTAAAACTTTGACAACATAATCAGCGTAAATGATTTGAAAGTGAAAAAATTGGTACAGGTTATTACTAGTAATAAAGTCTCGATAACCTGCCAATAATTCACTATTTCCCTCTTCCGCAGACAAGCTAATAATTACCGATAAATGCTCCTTTAAAAGACTTTGATAATCCATTAATTCCTCATAATTTTGAGGACTAATCCAACCAGGTAAACCCAAACTAAAGACTTCTTTAACACCATACACTTGACCTTTAGAACCAAAGTGAGTCCCCAAAAAGCTGCTAACAAAATGGTTAATTGGTTGCCAAATACTAAATTCATCTGGTTCCCCCTCTGCTTCGGCTTTGTGATAATTAAGTAATTCCTGACAGAACAGTAATATCAACTCAGCATCAAATCGGGCAATTCCATGTCCCCCAGAAGGTGGGTTAAATTTGCGAAGTTTATCCAACACCCCACGATATTTCGTTAATTGAATATCTTGAGGTTGAAGCACAACGACTCGCCAATCATAAACTCCCTCACTAATCTTGAGCCATTCTGCTATGCCAAAGTGAAATAATCCCCCCGCAATTAGCCATAAACTTAACCAATCTTTTTTTTGCGAATCTACCTTGTTACCATCTCCTTTAACCCGATTGACACCTTGCACAGATGTCGGAAAATAAATTTTGACCGCACTAGCTGTTTCAGGTAACTTCTGGCCTGTACCTTGTTGAAATAACTCCGCAACTTTTTGAATATCTCCATCTAGACTGAGGTAATTTTCCTGACTAAAAGCTTGAATTAAACAAGCAAGTAAAACCCCATAATTATCTTTAATTTGCCATCCTAAGCACCATAGTTCATTATGATTGCGATCATGGCGCATAGAAGTAAGAATTACGCCATTTTGCGTACTAGCATGAGGAGGCCTCGGTGCATCTTCATTAAATTGAACTTTACCTCGTTGTTGAAATACATAGTTCCGGTAAAGTTTGCGATGGTCACTTTTCTGAACTGTGTCAAAAAGTTCCGTTTCCCGTGGGATCTTGCTAATGTCAGTTTTTTGACCTTTAACTGGCGGGAAAGGATTGTTATATTTCAGTTGAGCGATAACTTCTAAATTTACAGTTTGTTTGAGTTTTAGGCAGTAGCGTATTCCTTCATCTACAATCTGAATTGCACTTTTTTGGTTAGTTGCCCTCAGTCCGTACTCCACAAGCTGTACCAAACCTAGCATGAGAAAGGTGTCAGCATAAGTGCCGAATTTTTTGGTAACAAAGAGCTGCTTTGTCATTTTGACTTCAACCCATAGGACTTGTGTACTTCCAAACATTATATACTCATATGGAAAACGGCTATTCCATATAAAAATTATGCCTCTTCAGCACATCAGTATCTGCGGCACTGCCCCCGGCGCAATCCCTTCTTACTACCCTTTACACAAATCCACCAACACCTGGGCCAAAGCCTGCACCACCGAGCGACTAGAAACATCCTCTCCCCGTGCCAGGTGATGAATAGTACCAGTCAATAATGGTGATATTGTCATAATTATATCTGCTTGAGCATCAAGATCACTAACAATCTTGGCAATGACCCGTATATTTAAATTGCTACAAAATTCTTCCCATTTCCGTACATCTTCTTGTGCTTTCTCCCCAGCTAAAATCACTGCATGAGTTACTTCACGCATAATTACCCGATTTTCCTCACTGATTTTGCCACCCACATCAACAATATTTAATGGTGTAGTGGCAGACCTCACCCAACCAGCTGCTTTTTGTGCAAACTCCCGTGTAAATTTGGCTTTATACTCATTTTTTAGTCGTCTGGCTAAATCAGGGTCTCGCTTCGCAGCATCCGAAAACCAAGCCCCTTCCCCATCTGGACAAGCTGTAATAACATAAGGATATGGTGCGCCGGAAATATTACTAATAGCTTGCTTTAAACCTTCACGCAGACATGATTTACCCGACTGGGGAGGGCCGCACAGCACAACTTTGATAATTTGCCTATTCTTTTGTGGTTCGTCTGTTTCTATGAGCTCCCCTAATTGATAACTCGGTGTTTGCGTAACGGCAATAATATAAGTTTTGTATCCAGATCTGCCAATTTTAGGGTCAAAAACCGCGATCGCACCATAAAGATGAGCTATTTTATTTGCTATCAAGTAACTCACAGCAACAGATGCCGGTCCATCAATTTTCAGCAGTTTTCCCCCAGACATTTCTCCAGAGTTGATCATTTTATCTAACTGTATTGCCGCATCCCTCACAACTTCGTCGCCATTGCCTGGTTGACCAAACCCAACTTTTAAAACATCACCATTCAGACTGATATGATACGTTGTCATAATATTTCTGACTACCTATTTCATCTCCTTTGTTAATCAAATATCAATCAATCAAGTCTCCCAGCTTATATGTAGGATTATGAGTGATACAAATCACATACTTACCCAATTTAGGATCATAAAAACCAATAGCACCGTAAATATGAGCCAATTTATGAGCTAAAACAAATGCTACAGGTATAGAAATCGGCCCATTAATCCTGAGCAATTGTCCTCCACTCAATTCTCCTAAAGTAGACATTTCTTCCAGTCTTAGCGCCGCATCTTGGACAATTTGGTTATTTTGTGCCGGTTCAGCGAAACTGACACGCAAAATATCATCCTTGAACTCAATTCTGTAGGTACTCATAATTTTCTATCTTCAATTAATACATACATCATACACAGCAATGGAAGATGCTAGTTCCATAGGGTTTTATGCTAGTGTTATACTTCAACTTAGTTAACCAGTGTCTGAGCCAATTTTTGTAGATACTCCCCAAGTAGAACTGCTGCAATGGTTAGCTCGCGGTTCTCTCAAACAAAACTTACTCCGAGCAATTCGATTATGGGTATGGTTACGTTCCTTATATGGCCTTGAAGAAGGATCGTTATATGGATCAACTCCAGAACGCTTGCTCCTGAATAACTCTTTTACCTTTGCCCACTGGCGCGACGCGTTTTTTAGTTCCACACATCCCAAAGGTGAAGCAATTCCTCATCTCCATGATCAAAACTGCCCTTGTGCTAAAACCACTGCTGCATGGTTATTTAACTCAAACACTGAACTTTCAGAACCACAATGGCGGCGATCGCTCATAACCCACGCAGGTGTTTTAGAATCTGATGTGAATAAGGCATTAGAAAAACGATTGTTTAGTGTAACTCGTCGTTCCCTCCAAGCAGATTTACAAATCCTCACAGATATGGGATGGCTGGAATATCGAGCACAGAAATATCATTGTGTCAAAACATTACCATCTCGTCCCATCACCACATCTTCAACAACAATAATTAATAATTATCATCGGGAAGAATTCAACTTTCTCAATCAAGAAGACTTAGTGGCCATCGCTCAAAATCATTCAGCAAAGATTTGTGGTGTACAAAGATTTTTCTGCAAACTTGATTATGTTAGTCCCCGTCATACTATAGATAAAGTCGATGACTGGTGTAATATATTACAAAAAATTTGGAAAAAAACACCAGTACCACCCGTGCAGCTAACTTACAACAGTGCCAGTTTACGAAAATCTGTCAAATGCACAGTTTACCCAGTCTGTAGTTATTATGTACAACGAGCAGTTTATCTGTGTGCCTTTGGGCAAAGTCCTGATGGGCACAATGATTGGTACAACTATCGACTCGACCGAATTCAAAATATTAGACCCATCAACTGGACCGATATATCTATTCCCCTGGTTTTACAGCAACGCTATCAACAAGCTAATTTGCCCAATCCCGAAGACATTGAAACCCAAATGTCTAAAGCTTGGGGCTTTGATTTTTACCTACCCCCCCAATTGATGCTGCTACGATTTGACCGAGATCATCATGACCTATATATTCAGGATACTGTTCGTCATAACACATTTGAAGTTATCTCTTACCAGCAAGCAAAAACTTTAATCAGGCAACACACTCCAATACCAGAACAACGACAAGCACTACTCACAATCCTCAAAGATCGTTCTCCACAAGACGCCTACTACCGTGTCCAATATCGACATCTAGATCACGATGTCAGTATGCGTATACGCGCATGGCGACCCAAAGCAGAAGTTATCCTACCTTGGGACTTACGGCAAAAGGTTGCCGCCGATATCCTTGCCGAACATAAACTCTACCTTAATTAATTAAACTATGAAATCCACAAAATTGACAGCAAAATTTGAATCAGCATTAGTATATGCCACTCGTCTCCACGCTAATCAAACCCGTAAAACTGGCGGAGTTCCTTACATTGCCCATTTGCTAAGTGTAACAGCATTGGTACTAGAAGCTGGAGGAACCGAAGAAGAAGCGATCGCATCTTTATTGCATGATAGTATCGAAGACCAAGGAGGGAAAGTTATCCGTAAGGAAATCAACGACCTTTTTGGTGAAACCGTAGCAGAAATTATTGATGGTTGTACAGAGTGGGATACACCACCTAAACCCCCTTGGAAACAACGAAAGCAGCGATATTTGCAAAACCTGCATCACGCCTCACCATCCGTAAGATTAGTATCTTTAGCAGATAAATTACACAATGCGAGATCATTACTTGCCGACTGGCAACAATATGGTAATAGTATCTGGGGTCAGTTTAAAGCTGGCAAAGAAGGAACTCTATGGTTTTATCAAGAGTTATTAAAAGTTTACACAGCCACCGGCTCTGATTTTATGACCGATGAATTTTCACGAGTTATTAATAACTTGCGCCAACAAAGCTAAAACAATCCAGCCTCTACCACAATCAGGTTAGCAGTGATCCCAACTTTGTCAAGAGTCTAAGAATTATTTATTGCTTACCCTTAACCCACCCTTTCCCCTCCACCAAGCTGGTTTGCTCTAGTGATTTTTCTTAATGATTTTTATTGAGCAAAATTCTCTCTTTCCACCTGAAAAGCTTTAAACCTATTTACTGCCATTTTGCAGTAATCAGACCTAATTTCAAACCCTAAAAATATCCGTCCTAAACCTGCTGCTGCTATACCAGTAGACCCAGAACCAGCAAAGGTATCAAGAACTAACTCTAACTGATTTGATGAAGCTTTAACAACTCTCTCAACAATCCCTAAAGGAAACTGCGCCGGGTGTCCAGTGCGTTCTTTTGAACTGCGTTTTTTACCTGTAGTGATTTTAGGAAACTCCCAAACATCAGACGGATTTTTCCCCAGAGGATTACATCTATATTTACCATTTTTTTTCTGATGGGGATACTTCACATTTGGATCACGGATGTCATCTAAATTGAAAGTATACCTTTGAGCATCCTTAACATAAAAAAGCCATTTTTCGTTACGTGGACTCAGACGATATTTTGTGCAAACACCAGCGCCATATTGCCATACCACCTCTTGCAGTAAATAAAACGGTGACTTATCCCATAATAAATAAGGTATGGGTACACATAAACCTTTATTGGCAACTGCAAAATGCCCCACATTTAACCAAAATGCACCGTCAGGTTTAGTAACTTTATGGATTTGACACATCCACACCGAGGAACTTTCAATATACTCATCCACAGACATTGGGGCTTCATATTCTTTACCAATGTTATATGGCGGAGAGGTCACAGTTAGATCAATATTGATATTTGTTGAACTGAGTTTGTCTAAAAAATCTTTAGCATCACCGTTATAAAGAATAAATCCATTGTCAGAATAAAATGGCGCACCTAAAACTTTAAATAATTGTCCCTCTAAAACTTGTTGTTTAACTGAGAGATCATATTTTAAACTTTCAGAAAAACATTGCAACAGGGAAGATGGAACACACTGAGTTGCCTTGTGTGGTGCCATGCCTTGAGCAAGATAATTATTGTGTTCTTTACTAGCAATTTTGCGTGTTTTATCCATTGGCTCTGGAACCTTCATCCCCAATTTAACAAACACAACTTTCTTCACCACACCTTACCACGTCCCCCACTTCTTAAAAAAGCGGGGGATCTAAATTTTGTTAAGCAACTACAAAATTCACCAACTTGCCAGGAACTACAATCACTTTTTTAATCTCCTTACCTTCAAGGTAACGCTGAACCACTTCAGATTCACGCGCGTATTTTTCCAAGTCAGCCTTATCAGCTTGTGCAGGAACACAAATATCAACACGTTTTTTGCCATTAATTTGAATTACCAAAGTAATTTCTTCTGCTACCAAAGCAGCCCGGTCAAAACATGGCCAAGTCTGAGTGTGAACAGAATTAGTATTACCCAGCAAGTGCCACAATTCCTCAGCAATGTGTGGAGCGAAAGGAGCTAACATCATCACTAAAGTCTGAATACCTTCAGCATAAATTGGCGAATTTTTGCACTCGGCATCAGTAAGAGCATTACTTAACTTCATCAATTCAGAAACAGCCGTATTAAATTGATATTCGTCTTCCAAGTCCTCCGTTACAGCTTGAATAGCTGCGTGAATTGCCCGGCGTAATTCCTTTTCTGGTTTACTTAAATTAGAAACTTGGGCTTGCTGAGTTGATACTCCAGCCCCAGCATAATCTGTTACCAAGCGCCACACCCGATTCAAAAAGCGGAATTGTCCTTCTACATCGGCTTCATCCCACTCCAGGTCTTTTTCTGGTGGTGCTTTGAACAAAATAAACATCCGCGCTGTGTCCACACCATACTTACTAATTACATCTTCCGGTGCTACACCATTACCCTTAGACTTGGACATAGTAGCATAAAGGCGTTGTAATGGTTCACCCGTGTGGGGGTCCCTGGGGTCCTCTGGGTTGACTAAATGTGAGGGAACCCATTTATCTTTACCACTTTTATTAGGATTCATGTAAGTTAAACCCTGTACCATCCCCTGGGTTAACAAACGTTCAAAAGGTTCATCAAAATTCAATAAACCTCGATCCCGCAACACTTTAGTAAAGAATCTCGAATATAACAAGTGTAAAATGGCATGTTCAATACCACCTACATACTGATCCACTGGCATCCAGTCATTAGTTTTAGCAGGGTCGAATACCTGTTGTTCATTTTTGGCATCAGGATAGCGCAAGAAATACCAAGAAGAATCAATAAAGGTATCCATTGTATCGGTTTCCCGCCGAGCTGGAGTGCCGCAAGTCGGACAAGGAACATTTAGCCAGTTTTCCAACTGAGTCAAAGGTGAACCACCACGTCCAGTCAATTCCACCTCTTCTGGCAACTTCACTGGCAAATCCTCATCTGGGACTGGCACCACACCACAATTGGGGCAATGAATTATCGGTATGGGTGCGCCCCAGTAACGTTGTCGAGAAATCAACCAATCCCGCAAGCGATATTGCACTCGCAGTCTACCAACATTGTTTTCCTCGGCATATTTAGTGATTGCAGCTTTGGCATCTGCAGAATTCATCCCAGTAAAAGGCCCAGAATTAATTAAAATTCCCGGTTCAGTATATGCCTCGTTATATTCAATATTAATAACTTTTGTGATTTCATCTGTTGCTAATGCTGGCGTTAAGTCAAAATCTGCCACATCTTCCACAGAAGCAATGACAAATTCAATAGGTAAATCATAAACACGGGCAAATTTAAAATCTCGCACATCGTGGGCAGGTACACCCATTACTGCCCCAGTACCATACTCATACAACACATAATCAGCAATCCAGATGGACACTTCTTCCCCCGTAAAAGGATTGATGGCTTTACCGCCAGTGGGGACACCTCGTTTTGGTTTATCTTCGGCAGTACGTTCTAACTCACTTTGCTGGGAAACTTCTCGAATAAAAGCTTCTACATTTCTTTTGTGTTCTTTGGTCGTAACAACCTTGGTTAAAGGATGCTCTGGTGCCAATACCACATAACTAACACCATAAACTGTATCCGGGCGCGTGGTGTATACAGGGATTTTTTCATCCATCCCCACCACAGCAAATTCTAAATAAGCACCTGTAGATTTACCAATCCAATTCCCTTGCATCACCTTGACCCGTTCCGGCCAGCCTGTTAATTTATCTAAATCATTGAGCAATTCTTCAGCATAGTCAGTAATCTTTAAAAACCACTGCCGTAATAGTTTGCGCTCAACTTTTGCCCCACTGCGCCAAGAACGTCCTTCGCTATCAACTTGCTCGTTGGCCACCACTGTTTGGTCAACAGGGTCCCAGTTAACTGCTGCTTCTTTTTGATAAGCTAAACCTCCTCGCCAGAACTGCAAGAAAATCCACTGCGTCCACTTATAATAATCAGCCGAACAAGTAGCAAGTTCACTATCCCAATTAATAGACAAACCAAGACGCTTTAATTGCTGACGCATTTGAGCAATATTTTCATAAGTCCACTTTGCCGGTGGAACTCCTCGGTCAATAGCGGCATTTTCTGCTGGCAAACCAAAGGCATCCCAACCCATTGGGTGCAGCACTCTATATCCTTGCATTCGCTTGAGGCGTGCAATTACATCAGTGATAGTGTAATTACGGACGTGACCCATATGGAGGCTGCCGGATGGATAAGGGAACATGGAAAGAGCGTAGAATTTTGGCTTGTGACTATTTATAGCTGTCTGATCTAAGCCAAGTTCCGCCCATGTTTGTTGCCATTTTTCCTCAATGTTTACTGGGTTATATCGGGAATCCACCAAAAATTCTCCTAGGGGACTGTAATCGTGTCTGCTTAAATATTGTAGATGCTAGGTACTGTAATAAGTTGCTGCAAAATAATATTTCCTGGCTGAGTTAAAATTTTTGTTGAGCATCTACTCAAACCACCTCAAGCTAATTATCCCAGTTACAAAGATTCAAACTCAGCTGTAAATCCTGGCAAGTTTGCACACTCTTCCTGAAAAGCCTCAGCATCACTGACATCTTCTATTTTATATTCCATGATCCGCGTGCCATCTGGCATTTTCTTAGAAGCAATACATTCACCTTGATACTTATCTGACCTAATTTTGAAACTAGCACCTTGTTGTTTCCAAGCATCACCCGAACAAATAACACTAACCCGCCACATAGTTGATCTCATTTACTAGAATTTAGTTTTAATCATCTCATAAACGTTACACCATTTTTTTAGTGATTTTAGATTTTCTCTCTAAAGGAGGTATTTATTTATTTAAACATCTATTACGATATGGGTGCAAGATAATGTCTGAAAAATTTTATCCAATTATCTCAAAAGGAAAAATTAACAATGCCTAACAACATCAAAGAGCAAATTAAAACTGACCTACAGCAAGTAAAAGAAACTGGAAAGTTAAGAACTGATCGCATTCGTGAAATTGTCAAAACCGCCGTTTCTCAGCTTGGTTCTGAGTTAAAAGCAGGTTCCAGCGAAATTCGTTCTTTGGTAAAAGATGCAGTTTCCGCTGTGGTGGAAAGTTTGCAAGGTAAAGGGGCAGAAATTAAAGAAGAACTCACAGCATCAATTGAAGGTGCCCTGGAAGGTGCTAATACTAAAAGACACGAAGCTATTGTCAAAACTCAAGCAGAGTTGAAAAAGCTACAAGCTCAATTGAATCAAGAAGAAGAACAAATTCAACAAGAAGTTGACGGTATGTTAGCGGAAATTGAAGAAACCACCAAAGATAAAACTGCTGATACTAAAAATGCTATTATTTCCGCCATCAATGCAGTTAGAGATAGTGAAGAGTTTACATTAATAAAGAAACGTTATGCTCAACTCCAAGCACAACTAGCCATTATTCGCGCCAATTTAGCTGCACGCTACGGCGGAAGAGATGGTGAAATTAAAGATTATATCGACGAAGCAAAACACTGGTATAATCAAGCTCGTCCACAAGCTGAAGCCGTAGCTACACAAGTAGAAGAAAAGCGATCACAGTTAGAAGATAAACTAGGTGAAGCTGGTTCAGTTATTGCTAAAAAAGAGCGTCAAATTAAACAAACTTTAAGAGAGTTATTGCTATCAACAGCTGACTTGTTCAAAGAGGAAGAACCTGCACAGAAACAAGAAAAACTTCCTCAAAAGAAATAAGCTAGTACGAGCAACACACAACTCCCCAAAATTCCCGACTCATTAAAGATGTCGGGAATCTCAACCTTTCGCCCTTAGCAAATCACATATGAAAATCTAGACATTGACCAAAAAAAACTAGGGTGGTAACTAACCCCATATTTTAGTAGAAAACTGCAATTATTAAATCCTAGGAAATGCGTCTTTCTTTATTCATTTCTTCTTCATGTTTAGCAATAACCCACACTGCATGGATGCTACCAGGAAGCCAACCTAAAAGTGTAAGTAAAATGTTAATTAACAAAGTTGGGCCCACACCCACTGTGAGAAAAACACCTACAGGAGGTACTAATAAACCTAAGAGTAACCGAACTATTTTCATGACTTCTTCATCTTGTAGAATTGGTTTTCTCTGAAAATCCTGAAATTATCCCGCTTCATCCTAATACTCATCTAGAAGGTAATTCCCCTTGGCCATTTACATCCCCCCTGGATAAAGCAAGACTTTTTTCGGCAAAGTATTTGTTCATAAAGGTGCTAGCAAAAGAGAGAATCACCGGTCCTAAAAGAAATGCCACCAGCCCACGCACTGCGAACCCAGGAACCAGCACTGCGGCTAACCAAAAACAAAAACCGTTAACTATCAGCGAAAATGCTCCTAACGTCAGGAAGTTAAGTGGTAGCGAAAAAGTGGAAAGTACTGGTTTAACTGAACCGTTAATTAAACCAATTACTAAAGCAGCAATTAACGCAGCCGGAAAATTAGCAATATTTACACCTGGGACAACTAAATCAACAATTAATAAACTCAATGCTGTGGCTATAGCAGTTAAAAATGTTCCCCACATTGTTTTTACTAAAAATTACTGATACACTTTTTACGAATCTTGATACTATTATTCAATAATTACTAAAATTTTGTCTCTGATGAAAGATAGATTTCGGTTCCACCTTTAGACCAGTGTCTTGGTGTCTCGGTGGTGAAATTTATCTCATAACCACAAAGGCACAAAGACACAAAAATCCTATGATTGTTTAACAGCTTTCATGGACAAACTAATACGCTTTAATTTTTCGTTAACTTCCAACACCTGCACCTTAACAAGTTGCCCTACTTTGACAATTTTTTGAGGATTATCCACGAATCTATCAGCTAGTTGGGAAATATGTACTAAGCCATCTTGATGTATACCAATATCCACAAAAGCACCAAAGTTAGCAACATTGGTAATAATTCCCTCTAATTCCATTCCCGGCTGTAAATCGGTAATTTCTTTAATTCCTTCCCTAAAGGTGGCATACTTAAACTCTGCACGGGGGTCTCTACCCGGTTTCTCTAATTCCCTCACAATATCCCGCAGTGTAGGTTCACCAACACCGTCAGTGACGTATTTTTTCAAGTTTATGTTTTTGAGTTTTGCGGCAACTTGTGTCACCTGATTTAACGGTACATTTAAATCAGCTGCCATCGCTTCCACCACAGGGTAACTTTCTGGATGCACTGCTGTATTATCCAAAATATTATCACCACCACGAATTCTCAGAAAACCCGCAGCTTGTTCAAAAGCCTTTGGCCCCAACTTAGCAACTCTTAACAGTTGTCGGCGGTTCTTAAACACTCCATGCTCGTTGCGATGAGCAACAATGTTATTAGCAACTGTGGGTGTGATTCCAGAAACAAAAGTCAAAAGTTCTTTAGAAGCCGTGTTTAAGTCCACACCCACGTAATTGACGCAACTTTCTACAGTTTCATCTAATTTCTTTTTCAGCAACTTTTGATCTACATCATGCTGATATTGTCCCACACCAATAGATTTAGGATCAATTTTAACCAATTCCGCCAGAGGGTCTTGTAACCGTCGACCGATACTAATGGCTCCACGCACGGTAATATCCAAGTCAGGAAATTCTTCTATTGCCACCTTACTGGCAGAATATATTGATGCACCCGATTCATTGACAATGACTTTAATCGGTTTGCAGTCCATATTTTGTAATACCTCGCCGACAAACTCATCTGTCTCACGGGAAGCTGTACCGTTACCAATTGCAACTAACTCAATGTGATACTTTGCAATTAAATTTTTAATGGTTTGTGCGGCTTTGGCCCGTTGTTCCGCTCCTTGGTGAGGAAACACCCCCTGATATTCTAAAAATTGTCCAGTTTGGTCCAGTACCACAACCTTACACCCAGTTCTAAACCCTGGGTCTATAGCTAGTGTTGGCTTCATCCCGGCTGGTGCAGACAATAATAATTCTCGCAGATTTGCTTCAAAAGTTTTAATCGATTCCATATCAGCATAAGTTGTTTTTTCAGAAATCACCTCACTCATAATGGAAGTTTTCATCAGCCGATTAAATGCGTCTTTGAGTATTGCTTGATAAAAGTCTCGAATTATAGGATTTTTATTCTTAATCTCTTTTGATTCCAAATATTTAAGTACCAAATCTTCATCAAAAGCAATTTCATAATTCAAGACCTTCTCCGCTTCACCGCGACACAAAGCCAGCATATTATGGGGTGCAATATTCCTTACCCGCATTTGATAGTTGCGGTACATTTCAAACTTGGTTGTACCCTCGGGATAATCCTTTTTAATCTGAGAAACAAATATCCCCTCTGCTAAAAAGTAATCACGCAAATAAGCCCGTAATTCCGCTTTTTCTGCCACCTCTTCCGCTAAAATATCAGCAGCACCCTTTAGTGCTTCTTGTGGTGTTTTTATTCCCTGGCTCTCAGCAACATAGTTTGCTGCTGCTCCTTCTAGTGATGCCGTTGCAGCATTTTTGATATTTAGGGACTTTATAAACTCTGCCAAAGGTTCTAGCCCTTTTTCTCTCGCGATGGTAGCGCGGGTACGTCGTTTTGGTCGATAGGGAAGATACAAATCTTCCAGTTCAGTTTTTTGTAAACAGGATGAAATTTTGGCTTTGAGTTCATTCGACAGTTTGCCTTGTTCAGCGATCGCATTGAGAATCACCGCCTTGCGTTCTGCCAATTCTGTCAAATAAGTATATCGCTCAAAAACATCCCGCAGTTGGACTTCATTCATTTCACCAGTGCGCTCTTTGCGATAACGTGCAATAAACGGAACCGTCGCACCTTCCGCTAAAAGTTCTAACGCGTTTTGTACCTGATGCGGTTTGAGGTTAAATTCAGTCGCTAGTAGTTGAGGAATATTCAACATTGGGTGTTTAATTTAAAAAAGTTACTCCTAAATGTAATATGCTGGATCCTCGATACAAGAATAGCAGCAAGCGTTGACTTACTCATTGGATTTTTGCAAAATCTCAAGGTACTAGACGGTTAATTAATTTCAAGGATTTTGTATAAAATTTATAAATTTTACTTAGTTACAAAATTAACAACCATTATCAAAAAGTTTTCGTTTGCTTTGATATACTCTTGTATTTTATTTACGAGGATAGTCAAAATGCACTTGTCTTTTTTAATTCCCCTCTGTACTGGTTTAGCCATTGGTTATGTATCTAAAAAGTGTCACGGTGAAATAGCCTATCTCATCAGTTTATTTACAGTGATCAGTTTAATCTTAAGTTTAGTATTAGCACCTTGGCAGTTTCAACTCATGCTATTAATTTTTGTTATGGTCAGCAGTGAGATATTTTTACATAGAAATTAGAGAAGTACCTCCCATGTTGCAATAATCCAAGTTTTACAGTGACAAATTAATGTCATTTTATGAATCATTGCTGTACAAGAATTTTAGCTACTTGAGGATATAATACTTTCATATCCTCTAATAATAAATCAAGTGCCACATCCTGGATCAGTGACAAACTATCTGTCCCTTCACTCACCAATAAGAAGTTTTCCCATATAAGTGGACGTACCCCGACTCGAACGGGGGACCTCTACGATGTCAACGTAGCGCTCTAACCAACTGAGCTATACGTCCCTAAACAAATCATAACCTAACATAACATACATCTCACAAAAAAAGCAAATATTAATTTTTATGCACTTTTCCCAGTTCCACAGTCCCAGAACCCAACCTCATAGGATTGAGTCCCAAAACTTTCAACCAACATTGGTTATGGGTGATCTTAAAACTCAAATCAGAACTACATCATTAAACAATCATCCCATATCACATGGCAACATACTTAGACACATCCTTTAGGAAGATGACCTTAATAAATAGTACGTTTAAATTAATTTTGGTGTGTCGAATAACTGCTTTCTATGGAGGTTTAGCCAAATGCTAAACCTTTTTTATGTTCGCAATGTCAAGTCATATCACATTGTAAAATATCTGGACACTTCCTATTGGAAGATGAATAGTGTAATTGCAAGAGTTAAGTTAATTTGATAGATTCTACTTCTACTAAGGCTTGGTTTATTGCCAAGCCTTTTTTATAGCGCAGCAACTTTATTGGTCAAATTATATAGTGTTTATCTCAGTTTTAAGTAATATTAGAAACTTGAAATTCTCAAGGATTGAACTAAATAATTTATTATTAGCAAATATATTAATCTAGTCCAGTTATTATCACATTTAAGCAAATTTAGACATAACCTATAGATAGATGAAATTGACTATAAATATATTTAGACTTACAAGATATGGTAAACTCTTGGTATATAATAGGCTTGGCTAATAGTCAAGCCTCTTTTGTTATTATTTAACTCAACTTAATACTCAATTTTTTAGTGAATCTAAAAAAACGTTTTGCCATCCTAGCATACATAAGATTAATTTAATATCTTTCAATAGGTAAAGAAAATAATTTGTTTCTAGTGTTATCATTCAACGTATTAATGCCTGAAAAATATGTTAACACCCTGGAATAACAGCCAGGGTTTTTTTATAAGCATGAAGAAACATATATTTCAATGGCATGAATTTGCACTACAAAATGATTATAATTTGTTATAAATATAACAATGCCTACCACATTGTAGAAAATTTGTACACATCTTTAAGACAGATGAATTAATATACATTAATATATAAATTATCTAGATATGGTAAACACCTGGTATATAAAGGCTTGACTGTTGTTCAAGCCTTTTTCATACTTTTGATGCATCAATAAAAATTAAGTAATATAAAATTATATCTCAAGAAGATGAACTTTCAAAATATTAATTTAAAACAATGACTTACTATATTGTTAAGCACAGCAATAATCGAGGTTTGGTTATCAACCAAACCTCTTTTTGTGATTAAAAAATTATTGTTTATCAGTTTTCATTTTATTTGCACACATCCTTTAGGAGGATGAACTAAAGAGGTAGAAATATTAAATTAATATTGGTGTAGTAAATGCTTGGTATACATAAAGGCTTGGCTTGGCCAAGCCTTTTTCCTTTATAAGGATGGATGAATTTATATCATTTTTAGAATACACATATATAATTTAAGCCACAGCAAACACTATATATTGCCATAGCATATTCCAGAATAAATTGGATATTTTTTGGCAAAAACTTGCTTTTCTTTCTCAACACTGTTCTAACTATTAATCAAGAAAAAACCAATTTAATAACACCATAAAATTAAGAACATACCCTGCCGGAAAATATATGGTTGTTAATTTTAAAAACAACTTCTTATTCCTGTAAAATATGTTACTTAAGTTTATACTTAAATTGGACATATAAAATTTTTACATACAACTAAACTATTTGATAGCATAACACCACGAACCACACAGGCACAGAAAAGCCAATGAGTTAGGCAGATTTCCCAACTTGTTAGCGAAGCTCCGTGAATCAGAAAATTGAATAAAAGCCGTCCTAAATTTTTGGTAAATTCTGATAGACTCTCTAGTGAACTAGAAACTTTACGATAAATATAATGTAAATTTCTACCAGAAGCCAATAAAAGCCCAACTTAATAGCTGACTATGGTAGAAAGGACTCACTACAGCCATGAAAATGAGGATTCACCACAAAAATTTCAGATGGCTTAGTCAGCTTTGTAGGCTGCAAGTTAGCAGATATAAGCTTGGTCTTTATCGTTCTTTTATTTCATACCGTAAAATCTATGACACTTCAACTCACAGTTCCCAATATGGCCTGTTCTGCTTGTGCAAACAATATTACCAATGCCGTTAAAACAGTTGATGCCAATGCCATTGTTCAGGCTGATCCACAAACCAAATTTGTGAGCGTAGAAACTCAAGCCTCAGAAACAGCAATTAAGGATGCTTTAGCTGCTGCTGGCTATCCAGTTGCTTAAACCTGACATCAAGTTGCATCCTTGAGATGCAAATTCTGCTGGATAACTCTACATAAGTAAAAATGGTTTACTTAGCATGGATACTCTCAGACTCAAACTCCGAGGCATGAGTTGCGCCTCCTGTGCGAACAATATCCACCAAGCAATTCGCTTAGTTCCAGGGGTGATTGACTGCAACGTTAACTTTGGTGTTGAGGAGGTCACCATCAATTATGACCAAAAAAGCACTGACCTAAAGACCATTCAAGCCGCTATTGCCGCTGCGGGATACTCCTCTTACTTACTTCAAGAAGATATTCTTTCCCTAGAAGATGAGCTTGAGACAGCAAGTAAATTAGCACAAGAAAGGCAAATTACCCGCAAGGTGATAGTAGCTGGTGTAATCAGCATCATTATGTTTGTCGGATCCATACCCATGATGACCGGGCTACACCTACCCTTTATTCCAGCATTTCTCCATAACTCTTGGGTGCAGTTACTGTTAACTACACCAGTGCAATTCTGGTGTGGTTGGACTTTTTACATCAATGGATGGAAAGCCCTAAAACACCATACGGCAACCATGGATACTCTGATGGCGGTGGGTACTAGTGCGGCATTTTTATATTCTGTGTTTGTTACTCTCTTCCCTGGATTTTTCATTGCTCAGGGCTTGATGCCTTATGTGTATTATGAAGTTTCTGTGATTGTGATTGCTTTAATTTTGTTGGGCCGATTATTGGAATATCGCGCTAGGGGAAAAACTTCCGAAGCCATTCATAAACTCATTGGACTACAACCCAAAAATGCCAGAGTCATTCGCGATGGCATGGAAATGGATATTCCCATCACTCAAGTCAGAATCAATGATGTGATTTTAGTGCGTCCTGGAGAAAAGATTCCTGTAGATGGGGAAGTGATTTCAGGTAGTTCTACAGTAGATGAGGCAATGGTGACTGGTGAAAGTTTACCAGTGCAGAAGCAACCAGGGCATGAAGTCATTGGGGCAACGCTCAACAAAACCGGTAGTTTTCAGTTTCGGGCCACACGAGTGGGAAAAGATACATTTTTGTCCCAAATCGTCAAACTCGTGCAGCAAGCACAGGGTTCTAAAGCACCAATTCAAAGATTAGCAGACCAAGTTACAGAATGGTTTGTACCTGTTGTCATTGCCATCGCCATCGCCACTTTTGTTATTTGGTTTAACTTCATAGGTAACTTGACCTTGGCAATCATGACAACAGTAGGTGTACTAATTATTGCCTGTCCCTGTGCCTTGGGTTTAGCCACTCCCACTTCAATTATAGTCGGTACTGGCAAAGGTGCGGAAAATGGCATATTAATTAAGGATGCCCAAAGCTTAGAATTAGCACACAAAATCCAAACCATTGTTCTCGATAAAACCGGCACTTTAACTCAAGGAAATCCCACAGTTACAGATTTTGTCTCTGTTAACGGTACAGCCCATGAAAATGAACTCAAGCTTTTACAGTTGGTTGGTTCTGTAGAACGGAATTCTGAGCATCCCTTAGCTGAGGCAGTGGTAAAATATACCCAGTCCCAGGCAGTGAGTTTAACTCACACCGATAACTTTGCAGCTGTGCCAGGTAGTGGTGTTCAAGCTGTAGTTTCAGGCCGCTTAGTACAAATTGGTACACAACGTTGGATGTCAGAACTAAAAGTTAATACTGACACCCTCCAGGAATATAAACAAGCTTGGGAAGACGCGGGTAAAACTGTAATTTTAATCGCTGTAGATAGCAATATACAAGGAATAATGGGTATTGCCGATGCCTTGAAACCTTCCTCAGCAGCAGCGGTAAAAGCACTACAAAAGTTAGGTTTAGAGGTAGTAATGCTCACTGGAGATAATCGCCAAACCGCAGAAGCCATCGCTCAAGAAGTTGGCATCCAGCGAATTTTTGCCGAAGTGCGCCCACACCAAAAAGCAGCTATGATTCAATCTTTGCAAGCAGAGACCACAAAAGTGTCCCATCCCCAATCCAAAATTGTCGCTATGGTAGGTGATGGCATTAACGATGCACCTGCACTAGCACAAGCAAACGTGGGAATTGCCATTGGCACAGGAACAGATGTGGCCATAGCCGCTAGTGATATTACTCTGATTTCTGGGGACTTGCAAGGAATTGTGACAGCAATTCAACTCAGCCGGGCTACTATTCGCAATATTCGCCAAAATCTTTTCTTTGCTTTCATTTACAATGTCATCGGTATTCCTGTAGCTGCGGGAATTCTTTTCCCTTTTTTAGGTTGGTTCCTCAATCCTATTCTCGCCGGTGCTGCAATGGCTTTATCTTCGGTGTCTGTGGTCACAAATGCTCTAAGATTGCGTAAATTTAAACCAAAAATCACCTTTTGAACTGTACAAGCATTGAGCGAATGTTGAGCAAAAATATACTTTGGGCTAGCCTTACTGCTTTAGGCCTGTCTGTGGGAACTACACCACCAGCAGTGCCAACTTCTTCATCCCTGGAAGTTACGCAATTTCAACCCATTGAGCAACCTTTAGCATTGAAACTTGGTGTGACTATTGGCGGTCTAGGGTTAATTACACTAGAGCTATGGTGGTTTCTGTTCAGTAAATCGCCACGACAAACCAATGGCAAAGAACAATAATCAATCTTGAACAGAGAAGCGATCGCAGTTCCGTATAATTCCGCACGGCGATCGCGTTGTTGATTAATCCCTAGCCACAGGAATCGATCATGAAGATTGTAATTCGCTTTTGGTAATTAATGATTGCAGTGGCAAGCCCCCCATTTGCCCTAAATCTTTTCATCAGAATTTACAAAACCCCTCTATGACTTGCTTTCAACTCTTCCATCTTCCTTCAAAACAAGTTTTGGCGGTGAATTTTTGTATTTCATGAAAATTCTACTAGGTTTTCAGCTTAAAATTACTTAAAAGTTAAATTTATAGTTAACTTGGCCACTTGCACCATATCCCCAAGCTATTATGACTGAAATTTTTCCTTTCCATTTTGAGGTAAACACGGCAGCGATCGCCGGCGCGAGTTTGTGGTCATTGGCCCTATATTTAGCTTTTTCGCCACTCCGGGACAAGATTATTGAGTTGCTCAATCGCTGGTTTAATTTTGCCGAGCGATCTCTTTATACCAGCCAAACAGAATTTGAAAAGACACGCCAAGCCAGAGAATCCCAAAATGCTTTTTATGCTTCACTATTTAGTATCGTGCCTTTCCTCATATTTGGTGCTTTATCCAACTGGCTCATAGATATTAGCCTAGGACGCAGCTGGGGCATTAGCATGGGGATTATGGCTTCTATGATTTCTGCTATTTATGAGCTAGCTCGTCAAAGCGAACAATCAGAAGAATAACTTCATAAACCCCACACCATAGCTATTTACCCATCTGTTAATTCTTTGTTGTTGAATTCTTCTTTTAGCTGCGGAGTTTGACATTGATTTACTTATTCATGCACAAACAACATTTGTTCCACTTTAACAAATTTAATAACTGTTCATAAATTTCAATTCCCCTATCTTCACAAATGTGCAAAAAAACAATTCTATTTGCTGCCCAAAATTATCAACCAATCTTACAATGCTTTTCGGCCCATTCATAATCGGTCTAAGGATTTTTGTAATTATCTCAATAACAGCTGATCTGACATTCAAAAAATCATACTTAACACTATATAATATAACGTTGTATAGTAATACTTTAACCGATTATTTTAGCATTACAAACAAAAATCCCTAATTCATACAAACTAACAACACAGGCCTTTGAAAATTAGGATTATAACCAGAATTAATATACTTACTCGGTTGAGTTAACCT
This sequence comes from Umezakia ovalisporum Ak1311, assembly GCF_029891685.1. Classification (NCBI taxonomy): domain Bacteria; kingdom Bacillati; phylum Cyanobacteriota; class Cyanophyceae; order Nostocales; family Nodulariaceae; genus Umezakia; species Umezakia ovalisporum. Next base: position 36,295 of record NZ_JANQDJ010000049.1, read on the forward strand.
TAAAGTTAGGGATAATCTAGTTTGACCACTTGTATTACAGACAGAACGGTGAATAAGATTATCAGTAAACATAATAAATTCACCAGGTTTTAACACCACTTTTACCGCCTTTTTTGCCAATTCATCCTTAATTTCAAAAAAATTATTCCCGCTAAAAGGATCTGTGACTTTCACCGCTAGTGTATCTGTAATCTCATTAGTGGGGATGAACTCAAAACCATTAAACTGATTTACTTCAGTCAGGGCAATATAAATATTAATTGTTTTACCTTCGCCCACAAGTAACTTAGGATAAGAATCTTGATGCCAAAATGGAATTAATTCTTGGGCGGGATAATTAGCCCATATTTCAGAACGCCATAATACTATTTCTTGACCCAAATATTCTTGCAACTTAACTAAAAGATTTTCATCACAGCATAATTTCCACACCTCTGGTGAATCTATATGTCTTTCCATATTAAATTGCTGTTTTTTTAATTGCAATAGTAAGAGTAAAAATGAACCAAATTTGAACTTAACTAAAAAACCTAAAAGATGTAAAAACAATAATTTATGGGGTGGTTTTGGTAATACATCCGCGAAAATAGTTTTAGTAATATCAGCAATTTCTTTACTATCTAACTTCAGCCTATAAGGTCCTGAAATTTCTGTAAAATTATCATAATTATTAACAACGCTTTCCCGGTGTTGCTGATACCCAGTCCAAATTAAACTTCTCTCCCAAAGTTGGTTAACTGTTCTAACATCTGTAACTATTTTCGGTAAGGTAATTTCCTGACATTTAGGATTAAAGAATTTTCCACTTACCTGTTCTAGTTCCCTAGAAGTTGCACAAAATAAGCTGCTATTTGCCCCCTGCTCTGGAGTAATGCCCAAACCTAAATATTTACTGAGACGATGCCCAATTGTAATATTTGACTGGACAAATCCGGGATGAACTGCGTTAACAGTTACATGGCCATGAGCTAAATGTTTTGCAAGTTTACTTGTCAATAATAATAAACATAATTTAGAAACAGAGTAAAGCTCTAGAAAATTCAATGGTGTTTTTTTCACTAACAAATCCCAAGGAATATGTTGCGGACCTAATGCCAAGTCAGAACTCACCATCACAATTCTACTAGGGGCTGAAACTTCAAGTTTCTCTAACAATAGATATGTAAGTAAAAAATGTCCTAAATAGTTAGTCCCCCAAATTAATTCAAATCCCTCTTCTGTTGTACCTCTGTGATGGAAAATCCCCGCATTGTTCACTAAGATGTGTAGGGGAAGTTGTCTAGCTGTAAATAAATCCACAAATTGACGAACCGATTTTAAAGAAGCTAAATTAAGGGGCAAAAACTCAACTTTGTTATTTCCACTATTGTCACGAATATATTTTAAGGCTTTAGTAGCCTTAGTCATAGAACGACAGCCAATAAATACATGATATCCCTTTTCAGCCAGACCCAAGGCAGTCATCAAACCAACACCAGAATTACCGCCAGTCACAATACATACTTTCTCTAGGTCGCTATTCATAAATTAAACAATATTGCTGATGAATAATTATACTCCTCGCTTATTAAGTATAATTGGCAATTTCATCCAAGACAATCTCTGCTATTTTCTGGGCTGCCAGACTTTCTCCCCTGACACTGCGAAGCTGATTTCTCATCTGATCTAGCTTTTCTGGATGAGCTAAAAACTCTAAAACCATTTCTCCCACTTCCACAGGCTGGAGTTTGCCTACTAGTTCTGGTACTATCTCCTCTTTAGCCCAGATATTCGGCCATGCTAATAAACCTTTTTGACTTAATACCAACCAGTTAATCACCTTCGCAAAGCTAGAACCCACCCCCGGTAAATTAGCTAATAATCCCGGTAAACCATCCCAAGAACGCATAGCATCAAGTTGTTGTGTAGGTATTAAAACAATCATCGGTACGGCCAAAGCACCAAGTTCAGCTGTGTTTGCTCCTACTGTGGTTAAGCAGATACTACATTGAGATAATAATTCATGGGCGGGATTTTCTGTGCACAATTCCAAACACAAACCCTTTTCAGTTTTCAAAACCAGATGATCACATTGCACTAAACTAGCTGAAACACCGCCAAATACCTTGACAAAAGGGTTTTTTTCACCATCAGCAAAATTCGCTAAAGTTGCTAAATCTAATGTCGGCGCAACGAAAATCACAAATCTGGTTTCAGGTCTTTTTCCATAAATATATTCGGCAATAGCCAACGATAATGGCACTCCTTGGGATAATTTTGCCGCTTTCGAGCCAGGAAGCAAACCAATCAGTTCATTCCTCAATGAGGACTCAGGAGTTAAAACTTGCTCAAATTTTTGCGCCTCTACCATCAAATCTCCCACAACCGTGAATTTGTGAGCATATTTTGGCGAAACTTTTTCAGCAACTTTTGCCTGCATCACCCCAAAACGATCAATCAAGTTATGCCAACGTGCTTCCCATTCTGCATAAACAACTGTGCGATATCCTAATTTTCTGCCAATGACTACAGAAAAAACTTGATCTCCACCTAAGAAAAGTACCACACCCCTATCCCGCCAGTCCCAATTGTCAAATGTTTTACCCCATAACAAAAACCGCCAAAAATGCTCAGATGCTTGTACTCTATCAACTTCTGGGTAGGAAATAGCCATCGCAGCTTCTTTCCCACTAGCGTTTGGACATGGCGACAAAACTACAGAAATCCTCACCACACAACGATCATCCCCCAGTTGTTGGCGCAAAGCTTTCACCACTGGGCGCACCCAGGTTGTTACCTCACCCGGGCCATTAGAGAGAATCACAATATCAACCGGCTTAGTCATTGGTCATCGGTGATTGTTCATTGGTCATATTCCCATATTTTTGCCTTCTCAGTCCCCAATCATCAATTGTTACTATTTCGTTACACGAAATGAGTAAACACTTTTATAATTTGTCAAGTTTTATAAATAAATATTTATTTTTTTATATCGATTTGTGTCAAACAACCCAAAAAATGCTCAAAGGTTAAAGTTTTTCTGATAAAAAATTAATATTGCCGAAAATAAAGAAGTAACTCTAGCGGCAGATGTCGTTGAGAACTTCTGTTAGAGAACACGCATCAAAGGAGCCTATCTGCATGTTCACACACGTCAAGTCCACCATTAGACATATTGCGCCTGATGACTTACGCGGACGTAATTTAATCAAGGTGGTCTATGTCGTGCTTGAGTCCCAGTATCAAAGTGCATTGTCGCAAGCTGTTAGCACAATTAACTCGAACAATCCCAACCTAGCCATTGAAATTAGTGGGTATTTGATCGAGGAACTGCGAGACCCGGAGAATTATGAAGATTTCAAACGGGACATCGCAAATGCTAATATCTTTATCGCCTCACTTATTTTCATAGAAGACTTAGCACAAAAAGTAGTTACTGCCGTCGAACCATACCGAGATCGCCTGGATGTTTCAGTTGTCTTCCCATCCATGCCAGAAGTAATGCGCCTCAATAAAATGGGTAGCTTTTCCTTGGCACAGTTAGGACAATCGAAAAGTGCGATCGCCCAATTCATGCGCAAACGCAAGGAGAAATCCGGGGCAAGCTTCCAAGATGGAATGCTCAAACTGCTGCGAACTCTGCCGCAAGTATTAAAATTCTTGCCCATGGAAAAGGCACAGGACGCACGAAATTTCATGCTCAGTTTTCAGTATTGGCTTGGAGGTTCACCAGAAAACCTGGAAAACTTCTTGCTGATGCTAGCTGATAAATATGTATTAAAAGACATAGACAAACAAAACTTTGCATCTTCAACATATGAAGCGCCAGTTGTCTATCCCGACATGGGAATTTGGCATCCTTTGGCGACGACAATGTTTGAAGACATCAAAGAATACCTGAATTGGTATACTGCCCGCAAGGATATTTCCAGCGATCTAAAAGATCCCCTAGCGCCTTGTGTAGGATTAGTATTACAACGCACCCACCTAGTCACAGGTGATGATGCTCATTATGTAGCCATCGTCCAAGAATTAGAATGTCTTGGTGCCAAAGTAATTCCTGTATTTGCAGGCGGCTTGGATTTTTCCAAACCCGTACATGCTTACTTTTATGAACCCACAAGTAAGACACCGTTAGTAGATGCGGTTGTTTCTCTAACCGGTTTTGCCTTAGTAGGAGGCCCAGCTAGACAAGACCATCCCAAAGCAATTGAAGCACTCAAACGCTTAAATCGTCCTTACATGGTGGCATTGCCGTTGGTATTCCAAACCACCGAAGAGTGGTTAGATAGCGATTTAGGCTTACATCCCATTCAAGTAGCTTTACAAATTGCCATTCCAGAATTAGATGGAGCCATTGAGCCGATAATCCTATCAGGCAGAGATGGGGCCACAGGTAAAGCTCACGCGTTACAAGATCGAGTAGAAGCAGTAGCCCAACGGGCATTAAAATGGGCTAACCTGCGCCGCAAGCCAAAACTAGAGAAAAAAGTTGCCATCACTGTTTTCAGCTTCCCCCCAGATAAAGGCAACGTGGGAACCGCAGCCTACCTAGATGTATTCGGTTCCATATATGAAGTATTGAAAGGGCTAAGAAATAACGGCTACGACGTGCAAGACATTCCCGAAAACCCCCAAGTGTTAATGGAACAAGTCATTCACGATGCCCAAGCCCAGTATGCTAGCCCAGAACTGAACATCGCCTATAAGATGTCAGTACCAGAGTATGAGTCACTCACTCCCTACTCTCAACGCCTAGAAGAAAACTGGGGACCACCTCCAGGAAACCTGAATAGCGATGGGCAAAACCTACTGATTTACGGTAAACATTTCGGTAACGTCTTCATTGGCGTACAGCCCACCTTTGGTTATGAAGGTGACCCCATGCGTCTATTGTTCTCCCGTTCCGCCAGCCCGCACCACGGTTTTGCTGCATACTACACCTACCTAGAACGCATTTGGGGCGCAGATGCAGTCCTCCACTTCGGCACTCATGGTTCCTTGGAATTCATGCCAGGTAAGCAAATGGGGATGTCTGGTGACTGTTACCCAGACAACTTAATTGGCACAATTCCCAATCTGTATTACTACGCAGCTAACAACCCGAGTGAAGCCACCATTGCCAAGCGGCGCAGTTATGCAGAAACAATTTCTTACCTGACACCACCCGCAGAAAATGCAGGTTTATACAAAGGTTTGAAAGAACTCAGCGAACTAATTGGTTCTTACCAAACTTTAAAAGATAGTGGCCGCAGTGTTCCCATTGTCAACACTATTATGGATAAATGCCGCATCGTCAACCTAGACAAAGATATTAACTTGCCAGAAATTGATGCCAAACATATGACCGCCGATGAGCGCGATGTCATTGTTGGTAGCGTCTACCGCAAGTTAATGGAAATTGAATCTAGGTTGTTACCTTGTGGCTTACACATTATTGGTAAACCACCCACTGCGGAAGAAGCAGTAGCCACCCTAGTCAACATCGCTAGTTTAGACCGTCAAGAAGAAGAAATTCTCAGCTTACCCCGCATCATTGCCAACAGTATCGGGCGTAACATAGACGATATCTACCAAAACAGCGATTTAGGCGTTTTAGAAGACGTCCAACTATTACAAGACATTACCTTAATCACCCGTGAAGCAGTGGGTGCATTGGTCAAAGCCCAAACCGACGCTCAAGGGCGTGTGTCTCTGGTTTCCCGATTGAACTTTTTCAACATGGGTAAAAAGCAACCTTGGGTAGAAGTACTGCATCAAGCTGGTTATCCCCAAGTTGACACTGCTGCTTTAAAACCACTGTTTGAGTATTTGGAATTCTGCTTACAACAAGTTTGTGCAGATAACGAACTCGGCGCATTACTCCAAGGCTTAGAAGGAGAGTACATTCTACCCGGTCCTGGTGGCGATCCCATCCGTAACCCAGATGTATTACCCACAGGTAAAAATATCCACGCACTTGATCCCCAAGCTATCCCAACCACAGCCGCAGTCCAATCAGCCAAAATCGTTGTAGATCGGCTCTTGGCACGTAACAAAGCAGAAAATGGCAACCAATGGCCAGAAACCATTGCCTGTGTACTCTGGGGAACCGATAACATCAAAACTTACGGTGAATCCCTAGCACAAATCATGTGGATGATTGGTGTACGTCCCCTCCCTGATGCCTTGGGACGCGTGAATAAGTTAGAATTGATACCTTTAGAAGAGTTGGGACGACCCAGAATAGATGTGGTCATCAACTGTTCTGGTGTATTCCGCGACTTGTTCATCAACCAAATGAACCTGCTAGACCAAGGTGTGAAAATGGCTGCTGAAGCCGACGAACCTTTGGAAATGAACTTTGTTCGCAAACACGCTTTGCAACAAGCAGAGGAAATGGGAATTAACCTCAGACAAGCAGCAACCCGCGTCTTCTCTAACGCTTCTGGTTCCTACTCGTCAAACATTAACTTGGCAGTAGAAAACAGCACTTGGGATAGTGAAGCCGAGTTACAGGAAATGTATCTAAAACGGAAATCATTCTCCTTCAATTCCGATAACCCCGGCATGATGGATGAATCCCGGCAGTTGTTTGAAAGCACCTTAAAAACTGCCGATGCAACTTTCCAAAATCTCGACTCCTCCGAAATTAGCTTAACTGATGTTTCCCACTACTTCGACTCAGATCCTACTAAGTTAGTCGCAAATCTGCGTGGTGATGGTAAGAAGCCAGCATCCTACATTGCAGACACCACCACAGCTAATGCACAAGTGCGGACATTATCGGAAACCGTGCGTTTAGACGCCCGTACCAAGTTGTTAAACCCCAAATGGTATGAGGGGATGTTATCTCACGGTTACGAAGGTGTGCGCGAACTTTCCAAGCGGTTGGTAAACACTACCGGTTGGAGTGCCACAGCCGGTGCTGTGGATAACTGGATTTATGAAGAAACCAACGAAACCTTCATCAAAGATGAAGCCATGCAGAAACGGTTGATGAATCTCAACCCCCATTCTTTCCGCAAGATTGTCTCAACTTTGTTGGAGGTGAATGGTCGGGGTTATTGGGAAACTAGCGAGGAGAATTTAGACCGCCTCCGCCAGTTGTACCAAGAGGTTGAAGACCGCATCGAAGGAATAGAATAATCTTTAAGATAGAGGCGCTCTCAAGAGCGTCTCTACTGATTCTCAAGGACGATATCCCATAAGGATTTCAGTGTGCTTTGATGAGACAATTAACAGAATAATCCCTTAATTGAAAACACTATATAAAACCTCATGGTCATGATTAACAACTTGAATTATTTCAATTATCTCAACCTGTAAAAATTATAAACCATCAAGCAAAATTTACATTCTTATATCTTCTTTCTGGTATGGGTGGCTTTAGAATTTCCCTCAAAGATTTGGGAAGTTTTTGTTTAGGATAAGAAACAGAAAGTAAGAAAAAAGCATAATGTAGTGCCATCCCCTTGATTTACCAACTACCAAACAGTAGCAACTAAACCCGACGCAGTTAAATTTTCCTCGCAAGTTAATAACTGCACATATTCACCTTTACTTCCTATAATTAGCGCAGTTGCTACAATTTGTCTATTGTGCATTTCATCAATCCCAGATAACCTCATAGTCATGTGCAGTACATCTTGATCAAATGGGTAAATTACCACACGGGGGTCAGCTTCTACTATAGAAATTATATCTTTAGGATCAGGAATAGATGTTCTACCTCTTTCCACAATCCAAACAGCCTCAGCTAAAGTAGTTGTAGGAATAATTAACTGAGAATCTGGTTGAGACAAAATAACTTTAGCTTTTGTACTTAACCGTGAATTACCTTCCAGAAACCAAATTAAAGCATGAGTGTCTATAACGTATTTCATAACTACTTATAACCAGTCTAAGCTATCCTCAATATCCCCATAAAATTCAGCAATTTTAAAATCTGCTGCTGTTGATTGTTTCTTTCCCGCAAAAATCCCAAACTGCATCATCTGCTTTTTCCGTTGATTTTTTTTAGCATCTAAAAAAGTCACAATCACACGACTTTCTGAAATATCTTCTGGTAATTCTGTAAGTTCTACTTTACCGTATTTGTAAATTCCTTCAATTGATTTCAACATAGTCTTTACCATTAACAAATTTTGCTTGTATATTTAATAAACCAAGATAACTATTTATAAAATAAACTGATAATGCAAATTTCACAATATCGCATTTTACAGCAATTTAATCTGAATTGTGATAGTTAGCGTTGCGTAACTATTAACCCAGATTTATCACCAGAGAAAAAATCACTTATGAACAGCAATACCAAGGGCTGTTTATTTGATACATAACTACCAAAGATGAGTAAGGGAAATATTATACATATATATTTTATGACTAACTTTAAATATCCCTCTTTTTTATAAAAATTATGGTTTAATATTCAAAATCAAGAAATTGTCTTTAATCAAAATATTGGGATTAATAACCCTGGAGTTAAAACATTTATACTGCTTTAATGGTCAATTTTTTTTGCAATGCAAGTAATGAATACTAATAATTTAGTTAAATTAAATACAGAGCAACCATAAGATTTGTGACACTTTCCTATGACATTTTACACTTATTACTAAATCCTCCTCAAGATTCATGAAAAACTTTTTTATAGGAATTTAATATTCAAGTTCCACCATTAAGTATTTTTCTTCCTCTATCAATGCGTAAGACCTAGAAGCATGGTCAAAAAAGTAGCAATTATCGGTGCTGGACCCAGCGGAATTCTGCTAGCCGAGTATCTTTTACGTCGTGATAACAAATACAATATCAACATTTACGAACGTCGCAGCGATCCTCGCATTGTCTCCTTCTCAAAATCCCGCACCTTTCCCATCTCTCTAAACCCAAGGGGAATGAGTGTTTTGACACAAATTGAGGGTTTAGAAGCAGCAGTCAAAGCAGTAAGTGTAGAGATGACAGGAACGCTTTTTCACCAAAAAAATCGTAAGTCCAGATTCACACCCAGGAAAAAACCCCTGGTTACTCTTGACCGTACTAATTTAGTAATTGTACTGTTAAAACAATTAACGCAAAAGTACGATGAAAGTCGTCTAAAAATTCACTTTGATTCTGAATGTACTTCTGTAGATTTTGCAGCTAAAATTGTCAAATTTAAAAATATTGGGGCAAAAGATGATTTCACTGTTAATTATGATTTGTTAGTTGGCACAGATGGAGCAAATTCCGTCGTCAGAGAAGGTTTCCTGGGTGCGGAAGATTTTTACTGCGAGCAAAAGTATTACCCTACTGATTACAAATCAATTTTTTTAGAAAATACCAAAAACTCAAGTTCTTGCCTCAAATCAGATAATATTCACACTTGGAGATTAGAAGACGGCACACTGATGGTAGCACTGCATCAAGCCGATGGGACAATGAGTGGTGCAATCAATTTTCCCCATCAAAAAAATCAAATAGTTAATCTGTCTAGCGCACAAGAAGTAATGCAATTTTTTCAACAAAACTTTCCAGAAATTGGTCAGATGATGACATTAGAAGCAGCCAAAGCTTTTCTCGAAAGACCAACTGCTAAAATTTTAACCGTTCGCTGTAACCATTATCATCTAGATGATAGCGTAATAATTATGGGAGACGCAGCCCATGCAGTCTCATCTTCCATTGGTCAAGGTTGTAATGCAGCATTGGAAGATGTAGCAGTTTTTAATCAGATTTTAAACGAATATGCTGACAATTTAGCTGAGACTCTGCCACAATTTACTACCCGCCGTCAACCAGATGGTTACGCCTTAGTGGAATTAGGAGATTATGCTTTTCCCAAATCAACCAAATTATTTATTGAGTTTATTTTGAGAGAACATATTGCCAAAACTATGCACCGATTTTTACCACAGTTTTTTCCACCTTCACTAATCGACCTGATATTTGAAACCTCAGTTCCCTACTCAGAAATTTTGAATTTATATCAACCCTGGATATCCAAAGTGAAAAAATCCAACGATAAATGACTAGCTATATTACAGAATAATACTTAACCCATGGTTAACAAAGTAGCAATTATTGGTGCGGGACTTGGTGGTTTATCCGTGGCTCAGGCACTCCGTAAACAAGGTATCAATGCCCATGTCTACGAAAAAGCCCGTCTTTTGCGCCCAGTGGGTGCTGCTTTAAGTCTTGTGCCCAACGGTTTGCATAGTCTAGAGGCAATTACACCTGGTATCACTGACTTATTAAAAGCAGAAGGTAGCGAAACTCACAAGCTGAAACTGTATAAAAGTAACGGCGAGTTAATTGGGGAGAAATCGGTAACACTCTTGGAAAAATACAAACAACCAATGTTACAAATTCGCTGGTCACGTCTCCAAGAAATCCTCGCGGCTCAACTTCCACCTGATATCATTCACCTTGACCATAGGTGCATTGGCTTTCAGCAAAATCAGCAACAGGTGGAAGTATGCTTTGAAGGTGGAAAAACCGTGCAGGCAGATTTATTAATTGGTGCCGATGGATTAAACTCCGCAGTTAGACAAACATTAATTGGTGACGGAGATCCCACTTATGCCGGTCGTATGTCTTGGCGAGCTGTTCTCAAATACAGCCACGAAAAACTACTTCCTCATCAAGTTATGTCTATCACAGCATCCGATGGCAAAATATTTGGCTTCTTTGACCTAGGTAGTGGATATGTATTTTGGAGTGCAGCTTCTCTATGTCCCCATGGATCTATTGCTCAAAGTCCTGCTGATGTAAAATCTCGTATCCAAGAAAACTTTACTGGTTGGGCAGAACCAGTACAAGAAATATTGGCAGCAACAAATCCTCAAGACATTGTGGAGCGCCCCATATGTCACAGACCCCCCCTAAAAAACTGGAGTCAAGGCAGAGTCACACTCTTAGGAGATGCTGCTCATCCAATGGTGCCATTACTAGGACAAGGAGCCAATACAGCCTTTGAAGATGCTTGGGAACTTGCCCAATACCTTCGCAACGGGGCCGATATTAACGCAGCCTTAGCTAATTATGAAAATAGTCGTAAACCCCGCACCCACATTATACAGGTTCGTAATGCAGTGGGGGCCAAGGATGCCTATAAAGCTGATAGCGAAATCTATTTAGGAAAAATGATGCGGCAAGCACAAGTGAGTGATGCTAAGTTTGAACAGTGGCTCTATAGTTATCTTCTAACTTCATGAGTAATCAATTAACACAAATGAATCAACCCGGTCTAATTTTAGCACCAGGAACAGAAGGCTGGTGGGACTCCGAGCGGGTTTCTGCACCACAGGTAATGCACTGTCCTGATGGTACCTGGAAGATGTGGTACTACGGTCGGGATGCTTCTTTTGATCAGCAAATTAATTTACCTACTGGTCGCTGTGGCTTGGCCATTTCTCCTGACGGTGTGAATTGGCAACGGCTCAAAGGCCCACTGACAATGGGATCTGTATTAGAGCCTCACCCAGACGCTCATCGCTTTGATTCAGCCCATGTTGGTGTTAGTAATGTTAACTTTGACGATAATCTTTATTGGATGTGGTACTTTGGCGGTAACCACACAATTGTTGATATTGGCAAATTTTCAGCCAAGGGGTTAAAGATGCGCCCCGGCTGCGCTATTTCCCGTGATGGTATAAATTGGGTACGGTTAGAAGGTGCTTACCAAGGGGCAATTCTCGATGTCGGTCAAGCAGGCGAATTTGATGCCCTGTTTTGTGCCTGGCCCCAAGTCTTGCGTGATGGTCAAAGTTGGAAATTATACTACCACACCTTAAACCCAGAAAAAGGTTTTTTAGTTGGTCTAGCAGTATCAACTGACGGTTTGCATTGGGAAAAAGTGGGTCAGATTTTAAGTCCGGGGGAATCTGGAAGTTTTGATGAGAGAGGTATTGGCACTCGCCATGTCTTGAAAATCAACAAACAATACTTAATGTTTTATGAAGGTGTTAATAACAGTGGTTACCACTCTATTGGTTTAGCCATTTCTGATGATGGTATTCACTGGCAAAAAGATACAGATGTCCCCATATTTAGTCATGCTGAAAAAGGTTCTGGTTATTGGGATGCACGAGCAGTGGGTACCCCTTGTGTGGTACCAATGGATGATGGTAGTTTCCGGATGTATTACATCGGTGCTAACGAAGGCGGTCACGACGAACTATCATTACAGCATCAAATTGGTTTGGCTGTGAGCGCTGGAGCCAATTTTCGTCAGTGGTATCGCTGGGGTGAATAAGTTTTTTGATATTTAAGTTTTTTGATATTTAACTTGGCGTTCATTCTCATCACTGTTGTAGAAACGTTCCATAGAACGTCTCTACATTTTTGGGCGAAGATGTCTACTCCAAGCCCTATTGCCACAAATAAATGAGGATAAACAAAACAATCCAAATTACATCTACGAAGTGCCAAAACAAAGAAGTGGCATTTACGCCATAGTGACCTGATTCGTAGTTGTCTGGAATAAAAGAACGGACAAAGATAATCAACTGCAATATAATACCAGTGAGAACGTGCAAACCGTGAAAACCAGTTAGCAGGTAGAACATACCACCGAATACCCCGGAGGTAAAGCCAAATTCCAAGTTACTCCATTCAATAGCTTGTCCCACTAAAAAGTAGCTACCCATTCCCATTGTTGCGCCGAGATAAAAGCGAAACCCATTTAAATTGTGGTTTTGCAACGCGCGTTCTGCTAGGTAAATCACAAAGCTACTGGAAACAAGAATAACTGTGTTGATTGCAGGTTCTTTGATTTCTAGTCCGGAAACTCCGGCTGGTAGCCAGTTAGGAGTTGTGGTTTTGTAGACGATATATCCAGCAAAGAAACTGAGGAAGATCACACTTTCGGACAGAAGGAAGACTACGAAGCCAAACATTTTGTTACCTTCTTCGTCGTGTTCGTGTTCAACCCCTGTGTGATACTTTGGCAATTGCAACTCCTTTGAGTTGATGGAACTGTCCATTGATGAGAATTCTCCTTTTTTAAACCCAGAAAAACGCCAAGGAAAGCCCAAAAGTGCCCCGAGGGAAAGGTTAGTCTGCGTTTTTGAATGCAGGGTTGTTGGCTGTTAAAGGTTCTGATTTGCCGTAGCCGTAGGGTGCGGAGATGATGATGGGAATTTCTTCAAAATTTTCTACCGGCGGGGGAGAAGAAACCATCCACTCTAAGCCTATGGCACGCCAGGGATTATCCAGTGCTTTTTCCCCCTGCATCCAGGAAGCTATGATATTGAAGATAAACGGTAAAGTGGACATTCCCAGCAGAAATCCGCCTAAGCTAGCAATTATGTTCCAAAATTCGTACTCTGGCGGGTAGGAAGAAACTCGGCGTAACATTCCTTGGAGTCCCAATGGGTGCATCGGCCAAAAGTTCAGGTTAGTGCCAATGAATGTTAACCAAAAGTGTAATTTACCCCAGCCTTCGTAGTACATTCTCCCCGTCATTTTGGGAAACCAGTGGTAGATGGCAGCATATAAACCCATCGTCACTGTGCCAAAGAGAACATAGTGAAAATGACCAACTACAAAGTAAGTATTATTGACGTGTACATCTACAGGTACGGAGGAAAGCATAATTCCCGTTATACCTGCAAAGACAAACATCACTAAAGCACCCAGGGAAAACAGCATCGGTGTATCTAGTCGTAGTTTCCCGCCCCAAATGGTCGCTACCCAAGCAAATACTTTAATGCCTGTGGGCACAGAAACAAACATGGTTGTGAGCATGAATATTAGCCGCATCCAGGCAGGTGTACCACTAACGTACATGTGGTGTACCCAAACTATACCACTGACTACAGCAATTAACATAGAGGAAATCGCAACTACTTTGTAGCCAAATAGTGGTTTGCGGGCATAGACCGGGAAAATTTCTGAGAAAATACCAAAAATAGGCAGAATGATCACGTAAACTGCCGGGTGGGAGTAAAACCAGAAGTAGTGCTGAAACAGAACTGGATTACCTCCGTGGCTGGGGTTGAAAAAGGCAGTACCAGCCGTCAGGTCTAGCAGCAGCATGACCGCACCTGCTGTCAGTGCAGGTAATCCAAACAATTGGATAATCTGAGCGCTAAATACTGCCCAAACAAATAAGGGCATCCGAAAAAATCCCATACCAGGAGCGCGCATTTTGACAATTGTGGTAACAAAGTTCACTGCCCCCATAATTGAGGATACCCCGGATACAGCTACTGCCACTAACCAAAGCACTTGACCATTGATTAAGTGACCTGTGGGGTTTTGCAGACTGACTGGCGGGTAAGCCCACCAACCAGCTTGGGCCGGACCTCCAGGGACAAAGAAACTGGCCATGAGGAGAATCCCAACTATCGGTACCATCCAAAAGGCAACGGCGTTGAGTCTGGGAAATGCCATATCTCGCGCCCCAATCATCAGAGGTACTAAATAGTTAGCAAAACCCACTAGGGAGGGAAATGTCCACAAAAACAGCATGACAGTGCCGTGCATCGTGAACATTCCGTTATAAACGGTGCGGTCAATTAAGTCAGATGGGGGTGTAATTAGTTCTCCCCTAATCACCATGGCGAAGATACCGCCTACCAGAAAGAAGATGAATGAGGTGACAAGGTACTGAATACCTATAACCTTATGGTCGGTGCTGAAGCTAAAGTATTTCTTCCAGTCACCAGGTTGTTCACTAGTGTCCCTGATGCCTACAAGAGGGATATTTGTCATCGGTAAGTTTCCTTTTAATCATTAATCATTAGTCATTAGTCATTAGGAAAATTGCTTCCCCCAGCATAATTCACTAGGGGAGATGCCGCCGGCGCTACCGTAGTCCAACCAGTTTTGACTGACTGACTGGTTGCTTGGGCATACTCAGAAGCTGCTTGATTGTTCGCCGGGGTTGGCTTTTGGGTCGCAACTCGAGACAGCCATTGATGGTAATCTTGTAAAGATTCAACGACGACATTGGCCTGCATCGTCGCGAAGTATGTACCGCTATATTGGGAATCAGTGAGCCTATACTGTCCTACCCGCATGGGAGTAAATTCAAAGTGAATGATGTGGTTGGGTACAATATCCTGCTTGAGGCGAAATGCAGGAATATAGAAGCCGTGCAGCACATCTTGCGATGTTAGTGCCAAACGTACCCGGCGATCGCTTGGTAAATGCAGTTCCGTACTGGTAATATTTTTTTCAGGGTAATGAAAGATCCACGCCCATTGTTGAGCCACTACATCAATTTTTTCTACGGCTGAGGCTTCAGCCTCAGGCGGTTCTTCTTTTGCTGCTGCATAAGCCGATTCCATGCCTATAGGATTATGGAAATGCACGATTTCCATCGGCCCTTGAATTCCCATTTGCTCGTAGACTTGGTAGCTATAGCCAGCAATCCACAGCACTAACATAATGGGGATGGCTGTCCAAACAATTTCTAAGGTGACATTACCTTCAATGTGTGGGCCATCTGTCAAGTCCCCTTCTTCTGCTCGATGGAAAATAATGGAATACATCAGAGTGCCGGTTACGCCCAAGAAAATGAACCCACCGAGGGTCACTAAGAAGCTAATTAAATTATCGATTAGCTGAGATTCTGCTGCTGCTTGAGGGGGAAGCCACCCATAAGCCTGCTGTCCTATCCAGAGACTAATCACAGCCACAATGGTTGCACCCACAAACACTCTGAAAATATTGAAAATCTTCCGCACGTTCATAATTCTTAGTCTTTATTTGTTAGTCATCAGTCATTAGTAAAAAATGACCAACATTGGTTACTTCAGCATTGTGTTAAGGTCTTCGCCCAATCGCAGTAAGCTATCGGCAGTATTATGTATGCCAAATTCAGCTGCCATTTGCGCTCCTAATGTACCGTGGAAGTACATAAGCAAAATCACTGCCATACCCGTGGCGAGATAACCCCACTGCACTTGTTGATCTGGGTACTTACTCCAAACAAAACGCTGCCATCCTCTCCACATGGTCAGACCCACAATCAACCCGAATAATAATACCCCACCAACCCCATGCCAAAGCATAGTTTCCATAGCCTGCATTCCCCAGGCACTCTTGACATCAGCTGGGGGTGTTGCCAGCAGCATTTCATAAAAGCCTGCCGCTACAGTGAAGATAGTAACGACGGTAGAGCCTAGCATATTGTACCAGCCCACATCAAAGAAGTTGGCAGGTTGTGCCGGAATCGCCAAAAACTTCAAGACTCGTTTTTGCAACGGCAACAGCATACCCACAATATCAAAAGTAATACCAATGATGAACAGACCCAAAGTCAAATGAACTAAGTTGGGATGTATGGGAATAGAGTAAGGTAATCCATTTGCGCCCAATTGTGCCCTTAACTGATCAATGAGTTCAGAGTTCATGGCAAGATACCTTCCTTCACTGCTTCAACCACTGGTACCGTGTGCAGTCCATATACCCAAACCAGTTGATCTCCGAGATATACTTGCACGCCAACAATAACAGTCAATAACAACCCAGTTAACATATAATGAAACGGCAATTTGTAAGGGTTGCGGATACGAATTACATAGCGCCAAGCTGTAATTGATACGATAATTCCAGACAGTGACCAACCAATCAATGTATGTACATTCAATACTGATTTAGCTAGGTCGTAAGGTTGTGCTAGACCTGCTTCAAATTGCCCAAAAATAATAGCAACGAAGATAGCAATGGTCGCTACACACATATTCCACCAACTCACCTCAAATAGATGAGTTCTACCAGTAAAGTAGCCTATTATATCGCAGAAGAATGCAAACAAAACCATCGCAATTATAAAGTGGACAACGATGGGGTGCATCGTATCTGGATAAGGCAGATTATGGTCATTCAAAGATATCAGATTCTCAAGCATTGTGTTCTCCTGGACATATCTATTTCTCCTGAATAGTTAATATTCACAGCCCGCACACCACTACATTAGTTAGTTGCAACTGACCGGAGTTTGTTCAGATATGCGGGCGAAATCCGGTTTTTGTCAAGACAAAGCAGTTCTAAGTCTCTAGTTTTAGTCTAACGAAATGCAATTACTATCAATCATTAATGATTAACGTCAATTCATTTGTTCATGCCGATAATTTACAACAACAATTTTTAATTTATCTAACAAAACAGATGTGTTCTCTTTTCTTTGTGCAACCTATACTTTAGCTTAAAGATTTTTTTAGTAATTGTCAAAATTATCAGATTTTTTTTTAAACTGCTTATATTTTTCAAATCAATATTTTGATAATGTAAATTCTTTTGCTATTTAAAATATATTGCATAGATTAAAATATTTAAATGTAAATATGTAACATTTAGGAATTATTAATTTGTGATTTAAATTACTAACTATTAGTCATCTTCAGAAATTAAATGTACCAATTCTATTTGATTTGCCAAAACCAAAAAGCTAAGAACCCCCACTGATTCAAGAAGTTAGGGATCTTTATGTTCTTAACTTATCAGCACTGCCATATAGCTTGTCTAAAAGCCTTGTGGAGAAAAAGTGTTAAAGACATATTTTGTGAACTGAGAAGATAAATTATAGATTAACCTCAAAAGTTTGCCCATATACTGTTACTTTGTCGCCTACCACTAATTTTCTTCCCCGTCGAGTTTCAACTACGCCATTTACTTTTACACCACCATCAATAATTATCAATTTAGCTTGTCCTCCTGTTGAGGCTACCCCCATAAACTTTAAAAACTGGTCTAGTTTAATCATCTAATCTAGGTAATTTATCTTGCACAATAATTCTATTTTACGTTGAATACTTCATCCTGTGGCTAAGACTGTCGGTGATTCGCTATGCTTCAAAATATTGGGTTAAGGGTGCAATATGAAAAGATATTGGCAAGTGCTAAGGCTATTTTGGAGTACTGCTATCGCCGCTGAGATGGAGTATCGCCTCAACTTTTTGATAGCTGCCCTCAGCAGTTTGGGTAGTCTTGCAGGTAGTCTGTTTGGATTATTCTTGTTTTACCGTACTGGCTACACCTTTACTGGTTGGTCATGGGAAGCAGCATTACTGGTTCTGGGAATTTTTACCTTGCTACAAGGCTTTGCCGCCACCCTTCTCGCCCCAAACTTAAATCGCATTGTCCGCCATGTCCAGGAAGGTACATTAGATTTTGTGCTCCTAAAACCTATCCGCAGTCAGTTTTGGCTTTCTACACATACCCTATCACCTTGGGGACTACCAGATTTAATTTTTGGCAGTATTATCATTGGCTATGCAGGTAAAAGCCTGGGTTTGGGAATCAGCAATTATCTTCTGAGTGCAGTGCCATTGTTATTCGGTTTGGCAATCCTTTATAGTTTATGGTTTATGTTGGGAGCAACTAGTATTTGGTTTGTCAAAATATACAATGCTACTGAAGTTTTACGGGGTTTACTAGAAGCTGGCAGATACCCTATGGTAGCTTATCCCACCGCTTACCGCTTTTTCTTTACTTTTGTAGTACCAGTAGCATTTTTGACAACTATACCAGCAGAAGTGATGCTAGGTCGGGGTCAAATCAACTGGTTAATAGGTGCAGGAGTGTTAGCAGTGGTGTTATTTTGGGTTTCCAGTGGATTTTGGCGATTTGCTTTGCGCTTTTATACTAGTGCTTCGAGTTAGGATTACGGAAAACTTCTACACAAAACACCATAACATCAAAGCCGTCCCAGAAACACCGGGCTGTAAACCCATTTTTTCGGTAAAATCAGGACTTAGGGAATATGAAGAGGGAGATACAAGGGTGCCTACACTTGGCGTTAACATTGACCATATCGCCACCATCCGCCAAGCCCGGCGGACAGTGGAACCAGACCCCGTAGCGGCGGCAGTACTAGCAGAATTAGGGGGTGCAGACGGTATTACCGTCCATCTGCGAGAAGATCGCCGACATATCCAAGATAGAGATGTGCGACTGCTACGCCAGACGGTGCGAACACACCTCAATTTAGAAATGGTTGCCACCGATGAAATGCTGGGTATCGCTCTAGATATTAAACCTGATTACGTAACTCTAGTCCCCGAAAAGCGGGAAGAAGTCACCACAGAAGGCGGATTAGATATCGTCGGGCAAATTGCTAGAATAGGTGAGATAGTGGATAAATTGCAAAGCGTCGGTATTCCAGTCAGTTTATTTATCGATGCAGAGCCATCACAAATTGAAGCATCTGTCAAGGTAAAAGCGCAATTTGTTGAACTCCACACCGGTCAATACGCTGAGGCTAAAGATGAAAAAAGTCGCCAGCAAGAATTAGCTATATTGGCTCAAGGATGTGAGCAAGCAATTCAAAGCGGATTGCGGGTCAATGCTGGTCATGGACTTACCTACTGGAACGTTTATCCCGTAGCTGCACTACCAGGAATGGAAGAACTGAATATTGGTCATACTATTATCAGTCGAGCAGCATTAGTAGGAATAGAAAGAGCAGTCCGCGAAATGAAACAAGCTATACAGGGATTGTAGTTATCAGTCATTGCAGCGATGCATAGGGTCTTAAGATTTCCAAACTAGAGGGGTTGTAACTGCGAAATCCAGCAATTTGGAGTTAAATTTTCAGCAAAAACTTCTATGACCTCAACAAAGTCGAACAATCTGCCGCTTTGGGTACAGCACAGAGATAAAGTACTAGAACAGAGTACTGATATCCAATGGCGCTATGGCAAGTTTCCTGACTATAGCCGTTCCAACGAAAATCTGGCCAAAGAAAGTACACGTAATCATCCCCAAGGTTCACTAGAAGCGATAGTTCAAAACTTGGTGAGAACCTTCGATGTAGAAGCTAACTTCAAAACTAACCCCCAGCAGTGGATATCCGTTGTCCATGACCAGTTCTCCATGAGTACCAATGGAGGACCTAGCTATACAGTATCAGATGTGGTAGAGTCGGGGACTTACAAACTCTTAATCGGTAATACACAACATTACAAAGCTGCTGAAGAAAACTTTGAAACATCCACAAACCTCTTTCATACAGCATTTCCCGAAGGATTTCTCTGGGAAGTGCTAGAAGTATTCTCAGCTCCACCCACCATTGCATTTAAATGGCGGCATTGGGGACATTTTCAGGGCACATACAAAGACTATGCACCCACAGGAGAGACAATAGAAGTTATCGGTATGAGCATTGCCCGGGTTACCGATGACTTGAAAATCTTGTCCTTGGAACACTATTATGACAACACCAAGTTCTTAGAGAAGCTAACAGCAAGTGGACCACAAGAAACTGCTGAACAACAGCACAAACAAACAAATTTTTGGAGTTTTTTGCAACACTTCTGGCATGGGAAAAAAAAATCAACCACTGCTCAAGGAAAAACCAGTACTTGTCCCTTTAGTGCTTTGAAGAAGTAATTCCGGTTCAATTATTTTTTAGGGGTACAGTGCTAGATACTGTACCCTGAACTATGAGATAGCAAGCAAAGGTAAAAAAATGCAAACATACTATTACGTTTTGGCAAGTCAAAAGTTCCTGATAGAAGAAGAACCAATGGCAGAAGTGCTAAAAGAACGCACTCGTTATTACCATGAGCAAGAAAAAGAAATTGATTTTTGGTTAATCAAGCAGCCAGCGTTCTTAGAATCACCTCAAATGGCAGACATCAAAGCTAAGTGTCCTAAACCAGCCGCCGCCATTATTTCTACCAATTCCCAATTTATTACCTGGCTGAAACTGCGGTTAGAGTATGTGATTACAGGAGAATTTCAGGCTCCTTCTGAGACAATTTCAAATCCTTTGGCATCCCTCGCTGCCCTGTCTTAGTCCATTGGTTCCCGGCCACGTCCCCCTTACCTTCGCCAGCGAGAACAACATGGGGCAGCTAAAAAACCTGCCCTAAAATTAGCTAAACAAAAAATATTTTGGAAATTTTGGTAGAGAATCTGGTTTATGCGTTACAGCTTTGTGCACCAACTTAATACTTTATTCAATACATTAGCAATTGCAGCAACAGGCTTGATAGGTAGCATGACTTCTGTCATTGCCCAACAAAATGTTCCTATTTGTCAACCACCCCGCCCTGGGGAGTATCTTTTGCTAGTAGTTAGTCCCACAGCAAATAGTCAGAAACAGCTACGTAGTGTATTACCCAGTGAAATTCAAGCTACAACTTGCCAATATCTTACTGATACAGTGACGCGCATCGGCGGGTTTAAAAAAATGGAGGATGCTAATCGTTGGGCAAGATATGTAAATAATATTGTTGGTTTATCTGCCATCATTACTACAACACCGACAGTAGCAGGTATCACACAAGCACCACGAACTCAAACTCAGACAATCAGCTTTAATCCCCAAGTATTAGGAGATGGTTATGCTGTATTGGTAGATTATTTCAACCAACCGCAACTGGCAAATAGTGTACAAGAAGTGATGGGTGGTAACATAGGCTTTGCTTCCTACGGACAACGCCCTTATTTGCTAGCAGCTTACACTAGCAACCAACGAGAAGCATACCGCACACTGGAAAAACTCAACCAACGCGGTTTTTTTGCCGTCATAGTAGATGGAAGTAAAGTCATGTTACTGCGCTCATCTGTGCGTTTGTGACACTGCTAGGCCCAAAGGCGTAAGCATTCTACATTCACAGACTCGTCGTTACACAACAGGGCGATGCCAACTGCTAACAGGGCAAAGTGTCTGGTTTTATCATGAAACATTAAAATCAGAAGCTAATTGTCTGATAAACTAATAAGCAAATCGAGCTAACCAATAAATGGTTATCCCCAAAACCGACCCAACTATGACTTGCACCGGTGTATGCCCTAGTAATTCTTTGAGACGGTCTTGGCTAAAGTCTGGTTTTTCGTGGAACAGTTCATCAATCATTTGATTGAGAATCCGAGCTTGCTTGCCAGCAGCTTGACGGACTCCGGCTGCATCATACATGACAATAATGGCAAAAACCGTAGCTAAAGCAAACTCAGGAGATGACCAACCAAGGCTTTGCCCTACCCCAGCTGCTAGAGCTGTAACAAAAGCTGAATGGGCACTAGGCATACCTCCAGTTGTGACTAAAACACGTACATTCAGTTTGCGATGTTTGACCACCTCAACTACCAGCTTCAGTACTTGAGCAACTAAACAAGCTACCAGAGCAACCAGCAGCACGCGGTTATCTAAAATATTTCCTATGTCCTGCATGGTATTTTGGTTCGGTTAGTAAATTTAGCAGCAATTTTTTCTGAGGAAACATTTTAATACAACCCAAAATCCTCAATCCCAAATTGACCTAGTGATTGCGACTTGTGATAAAGTGAGCCAGTGCTTGGAGTGGCTGTGCCAACTTTCCGAATGTTTCTAATTCTTCACAGGCTGCTTCCACTAGCTTTTGAGCTTTGGAACGTGATTCTTCAAGTCCCCAAAGGCTGGGATAAGTAATTTTTTTAGCTATTAGGTCTTTACCAGCAGTCTTACCTAATTGCTCCTGAGTAGCAGTTATGTCCAGAATATCATCTATGATCTGAAATGCCAGACCGATGTTTTGGGAATAGCGAGATAGTCGTTCTACATCTTCTGAAGATGCTCCCGCTACAATTCCCCCGCAAACAACACTAGCTTCTAAAAGGGCAGCCGTTTTGTGGTTATGAATAAAATTCAGGGTTTCCAGAGAAATATCAGATTTACCTTCTGAATCTAAATCAACCACTTGACCCCCCACCAACCCAGCCGCCCCCACAGCTTTGCCTACACGAGCAATCACCTGCAAAACTCGTTCTCTGGAAACGATATCAGGAGTTTGAGTAGCCACAAACTCAAAAGCATAAGCCAACAAGCCATCACCAGCTAAAATTGCTATATTCTCGCCATATACTTTGTGATTTGTCAATCTGCCACGACGATAATCATCATTATCCATTGCTGGCAGGTCGTCGTGAATCAAGGACATTGTATGGATCATTTCCATAGCACAGGCCGTTGGCATAGCCATTTCAATGGTTCCACCAATCATTTCGCAGGCAGCAAGGCAGAGAATGGGGCGTAGACGCTTACCTCCAGCCAATAGCGAATAGCGCATGGATTCATAAATCTTTTCTGGATAGACTACGGGAATAGCTTGATCCAGAGCAGTTTCACAAAGTTTTTGCCGCTCATTGAGATAGGCGGCGAGGTTAAAGGTGGCTTCCTGATGCATTGTCTGGAGGTTGTCAGCTGCTACCATTCTTAAATTCCTTTGATTTTGGGCTGTTGGCTGTTTGTCCTATCCGTCACAATTCTAAGATGCTCTGGCGCGGAAAAAGTCATGATTGAGGAGTGAAAATTTAAAAATTTAAAAATTTAAAAATTTAAAATTAATAACTGACCACTCACAACTACCTTGCCTTTTTCAAATAACTGGTGACTGTGTTTTGCAGCAACATAGCCACGGTCATGGGACCAACACCACCGGGAACTGGAGTGATATATTCGGCCACGCCAGCAGTTGATTCCCATTGAACATCGCCAACTAATCGGCTTTTGCCACTGGCATCTGTGACACGATTCATCCCCACATCTACCACAAGAGAACCAGGTTTGACCATTTCACCAGTAATTAATCCTGGGCGACCCACAGCAGCAATAATCATATCAGCATTCTTAGTGATAGTACCAAGATCCAGCGATCGCGAGTGAGCAATAGTCACGGTAGCATCGGCTTCCAAGAGCATCAAGGCCATGGGTTTACCGACTAAAATACTGCGCCCCACCACCACAGCTTGTTTTCCTGGCAAAGAAATTTCATATTCCTCCAATAGTCGCATCACACCGGCTGGGGTACAACTGCGTAAACCAGCTTCTCCCCGGACTAACCGCCCTAAGTTAACTGGATGCAGTCCATCAGCATCTTTGTCCGGGTCTATTGTATTGAGCATGGCTACAGCATCCAAGTGGCTGGGTAGAGGTAACTGCACGAGAATACCGTCTACCCGTTCATCTTCGTTGAGTGCAGCAATTACTTGTTCTATTTCCCCTTGGCTAGTTTCTGTCGGAAAATGCTGGCCAAAAGAAGCAATACCGACTTTAGTACAAGCTCGTTCTTTGTTGCGTACATAAGCGGCTGATGCTGGGTTATCACCGACCATTAGTACGGCTAAACCGGGAGGTCGCCCCATTTTTGTTTGTGTTTTTTTAGTGATAGCTGAAATTTCTTGATGAATTTTTTCAGCTAAAGCTTTACCATCCAGAATTTTGGCAGTTTTTGTTTCCATTAGAATCCCCACAAGACTCGCCTTGAGTCCATATTTCAATCCTTTCCTTAACTATTAAGGTGTTGTTGCGTAATGGCGTAGCGTCTTTTGATCCGCAAGACTATACTCATATTGTCTATATTCTCAGATCAACTGCCTCAACTGAACAATAAAGCAATCAAATATAGAGGTTAATGAGAAATGGGCAATAATCCCCCTCTGCTTGGCAAGTTTACTCATGGGAATTCACTTCATGCAACGAACAAAAAAATTTCACCTTGGCAGTATTATTCCTTATTACCGCCTGGGAGTTGCTTTGTTACTTGTAGCTGGTCTTTCTAGTTGTGGTTCTTTCACAAAATCCACCTTAAACACTGGAAACTTGGGCATTGGTAGCAATGTGACTTTCATTCGGGATATTAAAGCCGAAACAGACCAGCAGTCCATAGTTTATATCCAAGGTAAAGTAGAAAAGCAAGTTCCTTTAATTAAGCAATGGGCATATCAAATTGGTGACTCCACCGGCAAAATTTGGGTGATTACTCATCAACCCAATCTCAAAGAGGGAGACCCAGTAGTAATTAGGGGTAAAGTTCGCTATAAAAGTATTCCCTTAGCTGACCAAGAATTTGGGGAAACTTATATTGAGGAAAGTTAGGATTCTTAGGAAAATATCCAGTTACAACTAATGAC
Organism: Umezakia ovalisporum Ak1311; assembly: GCF_029891685.1. Lineage (NCBI taxonomy): Bacteria > Bacillati > Cyanobacteriota > Cyanophyceae > Nostocales > Nodulariaceae > Umezakia > Umezakia ovalisporum. The sequence continues at coordinate 61,084 of NZ_JANQDJ010000049.1, forward strand.
TAATCAACCAGTCCATGTAGCAATCGCAATTCTTTACCAAGAAGACAAATTTCTCATGCAACTGCGAGATAATATCCCTGATATTCTCTACCCGGGTTACTGGGGGCTATTCGGTGGACATCTAGAAGTGGATGAAACGCCAGATATAGCAGTGAAGCGAGAGATTATAGAAGAAATCGGCTATAAACTACCAGAATTTTTTAAATTCGGTTGTTATCAAGATGAAGCTGCTGTTCGTCACGTTTTTCATGCACCACTGTTAGCAGAATTAAGTCAACTGAATTTAAATGAAGGCTGGGATATGAAATTATTAACACCTGAAGATATTCGCACAGGAGAGTGTTATTCATCAATTGCTGATGAAATCAGGCCTTTAGGCCCCATACATCAAAGAATTATGTTGGATTTCATTGGTCATTAGTCACCAATTGTTGATCACTAGTTAATAGTTTTTCTGCACTGTCCACATAGTCAAGTGTTGAAATTCGGGTAAAAAACCGTACTTAAACCGAAACTTGTTCCTTAGACGAATTCCCTAAACTACAATAGTGGTAGAGGCAAAAATATAAGCTACTGAGTCTCAATACTCAGTTGGATATAAGCAAAATGGGATTCTTTGACTCTGATATAGTTCAGCAAGAAGCAAAACAGCTGTTTGAAGATTATCAAGCAATGATCAGCCTTGGCAGCAACTACGGCAAGTTTGATCGTGAGGGTAAAAAGCTGTTTATTGAGCAAATGGAAGCCATTATGGATCGATATCGCGTTTTTATGAAGCGATTCGAGCTCTCAGAAGATTTCATGGCACAGATGACCGTGCAGCAGCTCAAGACTCAGCTAGGTCAATTTGGCATGACCCCGCAACAGATGTTTGAGCAAATGAACTTTACCTTACAGCGGATGAAAAGCGAACTAGAAAAATAACAATAGTGAATTTTGAATTTTTGATCAGGGATTTTGGATGAACCACCTCTCCAAAATCCCCATCCACTTATGATTTAGGGCGCTGAAACTGAGAAATAGGTTTAAAGTTCTCCAAGGGCACACCTTTGAGAGCTTGCTGCATAAAATCTTTCCAAATGGGGGCTACCATACCGCCTCCTGTTGCACCTCGAGATAACGGTCTGTTGTCGTCTCTACCTACCCAGACAGCAGTTGTTAACTGTGGCACAGTCCCCACATACCAAATATCTCTTTCTGAGGAGGTTGTTCCAGTCTTACCAGCACTGGGCCTGCCTATGTCTGCTGCTTTACCAGTACCCATGGTTACTACTGAACGCATGATATCGATAGTTGCTGCTGATGCCCATGGATCTAAAACTAACTGTGGTTTAGGTGTATTATCTAGCATTATATTGCCACTACTATCAGTAACACGCGCTATAACTGTTGGTGGCGATTGCCAGCCATAATTGGCAAAGGTAGCGTAAGCACTAGCTAGTTCCAGAGGTGTAATGCCTATAGCTCCTAGGGGTAAAGAAGTCACTGGTGCCATGGGACTTTTGATTCCCAAAGTACGAGCAACATCTACCACTTTATTCATACCTACAGACATACCGAGCCTGATCACCGGGATATTGCGAGACTGAGCTAAGGCTGAACGTATCGTCATTGATCCTTGAAAGCCGCCATCATAGTTTCTTGGTCTGTACCAACCGCTACCATCTCGATAGCTGATTGGTGTATCCTGTACTGCGGTTTCTGGCGTATACTTACCAGTAGCAAACGCAGCATAATATACCAATGGTTTAAAAGCGGAGCCTGGTTGACGCTGGGCTTGGGTTGCACGGTTAAATTCGCTAGCTTTAGAGTCTACACCACCCACCAGTGCCTTGACAAAATGGGTGCGGGGGTCCACAGCTACCAAGGCAATCTGATTACCACGCAAGCCTTGACTAATCAATGATTTACTCCACTTGCTAACTGTTTCTTCCGCCATCTTTTGGAACTCAGCATCAATAGTGGTTTGTACGCGCATTCCCGCTTTTAACAAGGTCTCACGCCCAAATTTTTGTACTAGTTCTTGAGCTACCGTATTGGTTACATAAGGTAAGGCACTACCTTGAAACGACTTAATTCTACCGAATTTAAGTTCTTGGTTGATGGCTTCATCGTATTCTTGCCGGGTAATCCAATTCAAGTCGAGCATCCGCCCCAAAACTTCCCCTTGTTTTACTTTTGCGAGCTTCCGATTCACAAAGGGGCTAAATTCCTCCGGGGCTTGGATTAAACCCGCCATCATTGCTGACTCTGCCAAGTTTAAGATTTGTGCTGATTTGTCGAAGTAACTGCGTGCTGCCGTTTGTACGCCATAGTTATTATGACCCCAATAAACTTGATTGAGGTACATTTCCAAAATTTGGTCTTTGCTGAGAATTTGCTCTAACCTAATTGCCAGTACTCCCTCAGCTAACTTGCGAGTAAAGGCACGTTTTTGAGTTAAAAACAAATTTTTCACCAACTGCATGGTGATGGTAGAACCGCCCTCTCGCACTCTACCCGCTGCCAAGTTAACTATCAAAGCACGTCCGATACCACTGGGATTGATACCGTGATGGTCGTAAAAATGACTATCTTCGCTGGCTAGTACTGCTCGTTTGAGATGAGGGGAAATTCTATCTAGAGGTACGACTTCGCGGTTTGCTTCCCCGTGGATACTAGTTAACAGTTTGCCCTTAATGTCATAAATATAAGTGGTTTCTGTGGGCAGAAAGTTACGCATCTGTCTAACATCTGGCAAGTTACGAAAACTAATAGCTAGACCTACCAAGCCTCCCGCTACAATAGAGCTTGCCAGCATCGTGACTGACAGCAGAGTACCGCCAGTGATTTGACCTACTGCTTTCAAAAATTCAAAACCTGATGAAGCGCGACCTTGTGGCTGCTTATTTGTAAAAGTCCTAGAAGACGACACGGCGTTCTTAATTCCTCATTTATAAATATAACTGTAGTTTATTCATATTCAATGAAGCTTGGCGGTTAATTGTTTGCAATTATATTAATTCGGTAGATTAAAGTACAAACAAATTGCCAATGAATATAACCAACCTAACTTATAGTAAAAGCGTAGTTAGTAGCGAATATCCGGGTATGACACAAAATTTTTCTTGGCTACATCGTGGAATAGTAGAAATTTTCCCCCAATCAACGGATAGTGAAAGTGATAGTTTAGAGAAGCGCTTGGCAACTACAGACCGAGCTTTGAGGGTTAAATTAGGAATTGATCCTACGGGATCTGATATTCACTTGGGTCATAGCATACCAGTACGTAAACTACGGGCTTTTCAAGATGCAGGTCATACAGCAGTTCTCATTATTGGTGATTTTACAGCTCGTATTGGCGATCCTACAGGTAAATCTGAGGTGCGTCGTCAGTTGACAGAGGCAGATGTGGCACTAAATGCTCAAACCTATCTTGACCAAGTGCGCCCTATTTTGGACTTTGACACACCAGGGAGATTGGAGGTTCGTTATAACTCTGAATGGCTCTCCCACCTGAATTTAGGGAAAATTCTGGAGTTACTCTCTACCATGACTGTAGGGCAGATGTTAGCAAAAGAGGGATTTGCTGAACGTTATAAGAAAGAGAATCCAATTTTCCTCCATGAGTTCCTATATCCATTAATGCAGGGCTATGATTCGGTGGCCGTTGATGCCGATGTAGAGTTAGGGGGAACCGACCAGAAATTTAATATTGCTGTAGGGCGAGATTTGCAACGCTATTTTCGACAAAAGCCCCAATTTGGGGTGCTGCTACCGATTTTAATTGGTACGGATGGTGTGCAAAAAATGTCTAAGTCTCTCGGTAATTATGTGGGTTTATCGGAACATCCTGCCCAAAAGTATCAGAAGTTGCAAGCTGTTCCTGATCATTTGTTACCTCAGTATTTTGAACTGCTTACGGATTTACCTTTGGATCAACTGCCAGAAAATCCTCGTGCTTGCCAAATGCTTTTAGCATGGGAAGTGGTTAAACACTACAACGGTGAAACCGCAGCTAATGAGGCTAAGGAAGCTGCAAAAACCGGTGGTAAGGAAGGCGCAGTTCCAGAGTTTTCTCTGGCTGAGGTGTCAGAGTTTCCTGTCAAGTTATTCCACCTTCTCAATTTGAGTGGTTTGTGCAAAAGTAGTGGGGAAGGTAAACGGAAAATTCAAGAAGGCGGTGTACGTCTGGATGGCCATCGCATTACTGATGTTGATACGATGTTTGAGTGCAAAAGTGATTTACACGGGCGTGTGCTGCAAGTCGGTAAAAATAAGTTTGTCCGGCTGTTAAATAACTAATGACTAATGACCAATGACTAATGAACGAATAATTGTACCTTTGGATGTACCGGATCTACAGAGGGCCATCACGCTGTTAGATCGATTACCACAAGTTAATTTTTGGAAGGTGGGTTTAGAATTATTCACCAGTTCTGGCCCTACAATCCTGGAAGTGTTAAAATCTCGGCAAAAGCGGATTTTTTTAGATTTAAAGTTTCACGATATCCCTAATACTGTTGCCGGCGCTTGTCGTGGTGCTGCTAGTTACGGGGTGGACTTACTGACAGTTCACGCCAGTGCCGGGAAAGATGCCTTAAAAGCCGCAACTGATGCCGTACAGGTGGGAGCATTGCAAGCTGGTGTTCAACCACCGAAATTAATTGCTATTACTTTACTGACTAGTATTTCTTCTTTGCAGCTAGCAAAAGATTTGAAAGTTCCCCTAGAATTACCAGAATATGCTTTGACAATGGCACTGATGGCCCAAGAATCTGGGTTCAAGGGGGCTGTTTGTTCACCTCAGGAGGTGACTCACTTGCGACAAGTTTGTGGAGATGATTTTTTACTGGTTTGTCCTGGTGTGCGCCCAATTTGGTCACATCAGGCAGATCAAAAGCGATCGCTTACTCCTGCTCAAGCTATACTTGCTGGTGCAAATTACCTCGTCATTGGTCGTCCCATTACCGCTGCACCTGAACCGGAATTAGCCTGGCAAAAAATTGTTGCAGAATTAAATACAGTGAAATGAAGGCAAAAGTCAAAAACAAAAATTATGGCTTGTGGCTTGTGGCTTTCGCCTTATCCCTTCTAACAGCAAATAGCGTTAATAATTCGGCATTCTCTCATAATTTAGCTCCTAGCCCTTGGGGGTTAAGAGAGACAAAACAAGAGAGTGGTAAAGTCAAGCTGATTTGTTCTGAACAAAGTTTAAAATTGTTAACTACTCAGCTATTGTATGATTTGCCCAGTTATGCCAACCGCGTTAGTCAACGCGCCCGCCGTCGCACTAGAAACAGTGATATTTACAGCTATGTACTAGTAGCAGGAAAACCAGAGTTTCAGCCCCTACCCATCAACTCCGGTGAACATGACGCAGATGGGCACAAAAGTACACCAACAGGGGTTGAACAAGTTTTTTTCACTACTTTAGAACGGCAGTATATAAGTGGAAAAATTGTTGAATTACAACAATTTCACTGGCTGTTGCTGACAAAAACTAACACTGGTTGGCGTTTGGTCATGATGTTTACCCAAATGGCCGCTGCTCCTCAAGAAAAGGTAATATCCCCCCCTAGGGACAGTACTAGCGGTGTAATTGCCCAAGCAGTCAAGGCTTGGTTGCGAGATTGTCAAGCCGGAAGTGTGCGGCTTCAACTATTTTTGTTAATTTGATCCAACTTGGCACGCACCGCTTGGATATCCTGCCACATTAACCATTTAGGCTTACCTACTTCTTTAGAAGGGTTCCGCAGCAAGTAGGAGGGATGAAAAATTGGCATACATAAACGCCCTTCCCACTCTAGCCACTGACCCCGAATTTTAGTAATGCCTCGCTTATCGCCAATGATGCCTTTGACCGCAGTTGCACCTGTGAGTAAAAGTATTTTCGGGTCAACAAGGCGAATTTGTTCTAACAAGTAGGGTTTGCAAGCCGCCATTTCATCAGGGGTGGGGACTCGGTTATTTGGTGGACGACATTTATTGATGTTGGAAATGTACACATCATGTTCGGTACTCAGGTTTACAGATGCTAATATTTTCTCTAGTAACTGTCCTGATCTGCCTACAAATGGTAAACCAGTTTCATCTTCGGTTTGACCTGGGGCTTCGCCTATGACCATAACTGGTGCTTGAAGATTACCCCGCCCAACAACAGCATGAGTACGATTGTCTCCTAAAGCACAACGATGACACTGATGACAATGGTGCGCCAACTCAATGATGTTGTTGTAGGCTCCAGGTTCAATGGGAATTTTTGCGTCTGTGGGAATTAAATCTCGCTGGCGGGAGATAGGGTCATCAAAGAGGTTGAGTTGAATGTCGCTGCTCATGAAAACCGGGATTTAGGGGTTAGCACCAGATGTTTGATATCAATCATCTATGGCGCTATTGCTTACTGAGTTTTGATATTACCATTGTATCTATTGAAATAGCGATGGACTGAGTGCCAATTGTGATTGACAACTGACAAACTCAATATTATTGATATATTGATCAACCTTCGCGTTTTTCTTGCGATAATTTGCAAAGGGAACCCTTTGCCCTGTGACTGTTTCAAGGGAAATAGATGACGATTAAGCGGTTAATTTTATTTTTTTTCTTGACACCGATAGCAATATTGTTGTCAGTTTCGTCTTTGTTCGGTAGTTTGCAAGAGCCCCAGTTCCAAAGTCGTCTGGAACTGTATCAAACTAATATTGCTTTACAAGCACAAGCCTACAAGCCACAAGATAATGATGAAGATAATTTCTCGGCTGTTAAAACAGCAATAGTGGGAGACCAACCCCTAGAAACTGCCACACAGCAATATCAGCAGGCGCGTGAGTTAGTGAAAACTAATTTGGACAAAGCGCAAAAAAAACTTGCTCAATCTCAAACTATACCCTTACCCCCTAAACCTTTACCGAATGCTCCTCCTGAGACAAACCCTTCTCCTGAACAAAAGCAGAAAAATTTGCAGCAGTCCATAAAAGAACTGGAAAATTTACTAGCTGAGTTAGATTTACGTCTGGGAATTTTACAAGCAAAGCAAGGAAACACTGATGTAGCTATGAACATTTGGGGCGAATTAGAGCAACGACCCCAAATTAAACCCGAACTTCGGGAAACTGCGGCTGTGTTGATGGGAATATGGAGTGTTACTCCCCGACTCCTACCTAATGCCCAACAGCTGATTAACAAAAATTTAGACGGTTGGTTTAGCTCTACTTCTTTAATTGAATTGTACGAACTCCAACAACGACAAGAAGCTATATCAAAGCTTAAAGCCGAACAACAAGAAGCCGCTGGTGAAGCTGTGATGAAATTAGCCATAATTGCCACAATTCCCACCTTCACAGCATTAATTGGTTTTATCTTACTGGTTTTCTTAATTGGTCAGCGTTGGCTGAAAGGAAAAGCTGCTTTGTTGGCTCAAAATGCTGATTTGCCTTGGTCAACACCTTGGGGTGCAGAAGCGATTTTACAGGTTTTTGTGGTGGGATTTTTCTTTATGGGGCAAATTTTTGTGCCTGTCTTGATATTTCTCCTGCCAATCCCGCGCCCTATTGTGGATGTCCGACTTCAGGCTTTGTCTGTGTTAGTGAGCTATATCATGGTGGCATCAGGTGCGCTATTGGTGCTTTATTTATCAATCAAGCGCTTTTTTCCACTACCAGAAAACTGGTTTCGTTTCCGTTACCAAGGGGCATGGTTGTGGTGGGGATTGGGTGGTTATTGCGCCGCTTTACCCATAGTGGTGCTGGTGTCGTTAATTAATCAACAATTATGGCAGGGTCAAGGTGGTAGTAATCCTCTGTTACAACTAGCCCTAGAAGGTCAAGATACTGTGGCTTTGGCGATGTTTTTCTTTACAGCTGCAATTGCTGCCCCAATTTTTGAAGAATTGTTGTTTCGCGGCTTTTTATTGCCCTCTCTGACTCGTTATATATCTGTATGGGGAGCAATTATTTTGAGTAGTTTGTTGTTTGCCATCGCTCACCTGAGTTTATCAGAAATTCTGCCCCTGACAGCCCTAGGAATTGTTTTAGGAATAGTTTACACGCGATCGCGCAATCTGTTGGCTCCCATGTTGCTCCATAGTCTTTGGAATAGTGGAACTTTATTGAGTCTATTCATTTTGGGTAGTGGTAATTAATCAAACGTGATAACACGGTTGCCAATTGAAAAACTATTTGGTTTCATTTACATATGCAAATGCTATGTCAAGCATTAATATGCTGCTAGCAAACACCAGTGCAAAACACCACTGTACCTGTGAATAATTCTTTCCTGACTAGTTAGTGAGGAAACTGCATCTACAAATAACACAGGCAATTGCACCTAAAAAGTGCCTTAGTTGTGAGCAAGGCGTGTGTTATTTCCCATTACCACCGCTAAGTGCAAGATATAAATTAAGTGAAAATCTTTACAAAAAGTAACTAAATTTTTCCGTTTACAGTGCTGAAGAGTTAGTAAATAGCACAGTAACGCCAAAAATATCGGTAACACTTCGTCCGTATCATATTGTTAATTTACCCACTCATTGATCCTGGGGCTTAATCTTCCTAACCAAAAATTAAGGATATATTTACTAAATAAATATATCTTAAACTTGGAACTTCAACGATAATCGTGGTTTTATAGTCACCTTTAGAGGAGTAGAACTAATATGGCAAATTTCAATCCTAGTCAACCAACCAAACAACTTATTGCTGGTTACAGCGGGATTATTTTTGGAGGATTTGGAGTTCATAAATTTGTTTTAGGATATATCCCAGAAGGCTTTATTATCATCGTTATAGGTGTAGTTGGAGGTTTTTTCACCTATGGAATTACTTTGTTAATTATGCAAATTGTGGGTTTAATTGAAGGCATGATCTACTTAAATAAATCACCTGAAGAATTCGTTAATACCTACTTTGTGAATAAGCAAAGTTGGTTTTAGAACTTGTGCTTATTCACAATGATTTCTAAGTACATGCTGATAATTTATTTTGATGTATATGCTAACAATTAAAGGAAAGTATCTGACAAGGGTGATGTTGTTACTGTTAGGTGTGGGCTATTTCAGCGCTATGTCTAGTTTAGAAATCAACTATCTCTGGAAAAGTATAATTGCCATCATGCCCATACAAGTAGTATCTGTGATACATATAAGTTATCTTCGATGGAAACAAAATTAAGAATTAGCCATAAAGCACAATGGTTACTGCTATTTATGCCAATTTGAAAAAATTAATATCATTGACCTTCTGTCATATTTCCCAATTTCGCCTACGCTCAAAATAGAGACGCTTTTATTAAGACGTTGAACTTTCGTAGCGAACCCAACACTTGTCATGCAACTTGCCCCGAAAACTCAGCTTACTCCAGAACCAGCTCCTACTTGCGAGAAAATTATTCTTGATGTTGGGGGAATGAAATGTGCTGGATGTGTAAGCGCCGTAGAACGACAGCTAACCCAATATCCAGGAGTCAAAAACGCCTGGGTGAATCTGGCTACAGAACTAGCAGTGATAGAGATAGAAACTGGTGAAGTAGACCCAGAAGCACTAGCACAGCGATTGACATCAGCTGGATTTCCTTCTCAACCCCGTCAAGCTAGAGAAAAAGTAGCAGGGGAAGCTACTCTACAAAATCCCGAAGAACGAAAGCGCCGAGAAATGCGTTCTTCATTTCAGCAATTGAGTATTGCTGGAGTATTGCTGCTACTGTCAGTAATTGGACATTTTGGCAGCATGGGTGGTGAGATACTGCCAATATTAAACAACATCTGGTTTCATTGTGGATTGGCAACAGTTGCAATACTAATTCCCGGTAGCCCAATTTTAGTAGATGGCTGGCGGGGATGGCAACGAAATGCTCCTAACATGAATACCCTAGTAGGATTAGGAACACTGACAGCCTACACTGCTAGTTTAATAGCGCTACTGTTTCCTCAAATGGGTTGGGAATGTTTCTTTGACGAACCAGTGATGATGCTGGGTTTTATTCTTTTGGGTAGGACTTTAGAGCAACAAGCCAGAGGTCAAGCCTCAGCCGCTTTTAGAGAATTGCTGACACTGCAACCACAAGTAGCACGATTGATTCCCAACCCAGACCCGGAAAAATTAGGTCTTGGGTCAAATATTGTCGAGATTCCCGCAGAAAAAGTGCGTGTTGGTGAATGGTTACAGGTACTACCAGGAGATAAAATTCCTGTTGATGGAGAAGTTCGCTTTGGGCAAACCACAGTAAATGAGTCCATGCTCACCGGGGAAGCAGTAGCAGTAATTAAGCAGCCAGGAGATGTGGTAGCCGCAGGAACCCTCAACGAGTCAGGAGCCATTGCTATAGTCGCTACTCGTACTGGTGAAGATACTACTTTGGCACAAATTGTCACTTTAGTGGAAACCGCCCAAACCCGTAAAGCCCCAGTGCAAAAATTAGCCGACACAATAGCAGGTTATTTTACTTATGGTGTTTTGACAGCCTCTATGTTGACATTTGTGTTTTGGTTCTTTTTCGGTACTCACATCTGGAGTGATATCACCATCTCTAGTGGGATGGAAATGATGAACCATAGTCCTGGGGGTATGAATCGGGTTTATGGTCACTCTCCCCTGATGACTAGCTTAAAATTAGCGATCGCAGTTATGGTTGTGGCTTGTCCTTGTGCTTTGGGACTAGCTACACCAACAGCAATTTTGGTAGGAACTGCCATAGGTGCTGAACGAGGTTTGTTAATTAAAGGCGGTGATGTATTAGAAAGAGTACACCAGTTAGATATAGTTGTATTTGATAAAACAGGTACTCTGACTACTGGTCATCCCACCCTGACCGACTGTTTAACAATTGCAGAATTACCTGATGACAAACCTTATTCTCTTCTTCAACTAGCAGCAGCCGTAGAAAGTGGCACTTACCATCCTCTAGCCAAAGCAATCCAGCAAGCTGCACAAGAGCAAAATTTATCTATTCCCGATGCTGTGGATTTTCACACAGAAGCCGGATTGGGTGTGTCTGCCATTGTCGAGGGATTGCCGGTGCTTTTGGGTAATTGTACCTTTTTGACCAACCATGGAATTTTTGTCAGTGACGCCGCACAACAAATGACCCACCAGCTGGCAGAAGATGGAAAGACCGTAGTTGGCATAGCCGTCGGGGGAAATTTAGCCGGACTCATTGGTGTTCAAGATACCCTCAGACCCGATGCAAAAGCTACAGTCCATAAATTAGCTGAGATGGGTTTACGGGTAATGCTTCTCACTGGGGATAGATTAGAAGCAGCTCAGGCCATAGCTAAACAACTAGGCTTAGATAGCGCTGATACCATCGCTGGAGTGATCCCCAGCAAAAAAGCCGCCATTATCCAAAAGTTACAAGGAAAATCCGCATCTAAAGTGGCAATGGTTGGAGATGGTATTAATGATGCTCCGGCTTTATCACAAGCAGATGTGGGAATTGCTGTACATTCTGGAACAGATGTAGCAATGGAAACTGCCGAAATCGTATTGATGCGCGATCGCTTAAGTGATGTTGTGGCATCAATTGAACTGAGCCGTGCCACCTTCAACAAAATCCGCCAAAATTTATTTTGGGCATTTGCATATAACACTATCGGTATTCCTTTGGCAGCAGGTGTATTATTACCCGATTTTGGCTTTGTCCTCAGTCCCTCTGGGGCAGCTGCATTGATGGCTTTTAGCTCTGTTAGTGTTGTGACTAACTCACTTTTATTAAGGAAAATAGCTGACCGCCTGTAATCAACCCGAGTATGGATCAATATGAGGATAATCACGGGAACCCAGGTTAAAATAAAGGTCTGATTAAGGCATATTTCCATAATGAAAGTAGCGATTACTGGAGCAACGGGATTTGTTGGCAGTCGTTTGGTGGAACGACTGCACCAAAAGAATAATCAAATAGTGGTGTTAAGTCGTAACAGCTCTTCAGCTGAAAAAGTTTTTCCACCAGAGGCCTTTCCTCATGTAAAAATTGTTGCCTATACACCAACAACATCTGGTCCTTGGCAAGATGCCATCGCTGGTTGTGATGGTGTAGTTCATCTAGCAGGAGAACCGATTAGTGAGGAACGCTGGACATCGGTAGAAAAACAGAAAATTTTGAATAGTCGGGAATTGGGTACACAGAAAATAGTGGAAGCAATAGCTAAAGCCAATCCTAAACCCTCTGTGTTAGTGAATACTTCTGCTGTTGGCTACTATGGCACAAGTGAAACAGCTACCTTTGATGAAACAAGTTCATCTGGTAGTGATTTTTTGGCTCAAGTTTGTCAAGCATGGGAAACAGAAGCACAAAAAGTCAAAGATGCTCATGTGCGCCTTGTGATTTTGCGTTTCGGCATTGTGTTGGGCAATGGTGGTGCTTTGGGGAAAATGATTACACCTTTTAAACTTTTTGCAGGCGGACCCCTTGGCAATGGTCGGCAGTGGTTATCATGGATTCACTTAGATGATTTAGTCAGCCTAATTGTAGAAGCTTTAGCTAACCCAGCAATGGAAGGCGTATACAACGCCACCGCGCCTCATCCTGTGCGAATGGCACAGTTCAGCCAGATTTTAGGGCAAGTGATGCAACGTCCTTCTTGGTTACCTGTTCCTGGGTTTGCTCTTGAAGCTCTTTTAGGAGATGGAGCGAAAGTAATTTTAGAAGGTCAACGAGTCATACCTAAACGGACTTTGGAAACTGGTTTTAAGTATGAATACCCTAATTTGCTGCCGGCTTTGACGCAAATTATTCGCTAACTGAGTCCAAACCGTTAATCAGCTTGAAACTTGCGAGAAACCCAACTGAGTAAACCGCTAAGAATAGCTCCGCCCATGAGAATACCAATTGCCGGGTTAAATACTGGTTGCCAAAGCTGATGCCATAAATCTAAACCTAAGTTTACTCCCGCAGCATCACCAATGGCAGCCATGGCCAACCAGCCAAAGCCAAACAAAACTAAGAATACATCGGCAACCAAAATTAGGTTTAGCCAGTTTAATAATTTTTCTTTCATCATCAAATGGATTTGATTGTTAATTCTGGCTGGAACACACACTAGCACACCACAAGTGCAAAATTTGTAAAGACCCAAAATCAAAAGTTTGACTTTTGACCTTTGGGCAGCAGCACTAGCCGATACTTGTTTGCTAATATTCACTAACAAATACACTCTCTAAGAGAGGGCCTACCAACCAATGCACGTTGGCCTAGGGTGGGGGATAGCCCATAGGAAAATCCCTCGCGCACCATTCATTACTTATGTCCCAGCTCATTACCCGCCGGTGAGATGGAGACTTAAGGAATTTAGCATCACCAAAGTTGGAGATGATTTCGCCACTCCAACTGACCGTTTTTGATGTGTATGCTTCGTTGACATCCATAACTACTTTATTAGTCTCAAAAGCCTTGTGCTTCAATACATTGTTGGCAAATAACTAGCTATTGACTAACCCCCAGCCTCCATTACTCAAATATCCAGTTTTTGACCTTTGCCAAACTCTTCCAATCTGGTTTTCGAGTTAAACCATCGGCAATAGATTCCTTAATATCTGCCTCCCATTCTGGATTAACAAAAATTAACTGTTTAACAAAGTCAATATGCTCTCGCAAGCCTTTTTCCCCTGTTTCCAGCATTGACACCGCCAAATTAACCCTGGCTTGTGGGTCTTGTGGATTTAACTTTACTGCCTTCTGTGCAGCTTTGTAAGCCAAATTGGGTTTGTTGTCTAGCAAATACAACCAAGCTAAACAAATCCAGGCTGAACTTGTTTTAGGAGCGCGATCGCACACTTCTTTAAACACAGGTATTAAAGACTCTGCCGATTCACCTGCTTTATACCGTTCCAAACCTGTATCAAACAAGAATTCAACTGTTTGAGCCATACCAAATCAGTTAATTGTTATTTAGTCAATAGTTAGCAGTCAGTCGTCAATACCAATTAACAACTGACCACCGACCACTGATCATCTTACACTGCAAATGACTTGCCGCAACCACACGTTTGGGCTGCATTGGGGTTAGTAAATTGAAACCCGCCACCAATCATGGCATCGCTATAATCGAGCATCAGACCATAGAGATATAATAAGCTTTTACGGTCACAGACAATTTTGAAGCCATCATAATCAAAAACTTCATCCTGGGGATTGACCTTGCTGGTGTCTTCAAAGTCCATCATGTAAGACATACCAGAACAACCGCCTTGGCGCACCCCTACTCTTAAGCACAGTTCTCCCCCTTGGTTTTGTTGCAAGGACTTTACCTGGCGCAAGGCCGATTGGCTCAGTTGTATTCCACGTTCTTGAGGCTGAGTTGCTTGTGTCATTTTGCTATTTCAACTCCTTAATTAGTATAAGAATTAACCTGTCTTGGTGTTTGATATCCCTGAAATGACCCTTGAGTTTTTGTTCTTATTCTAGCGGGCTTAAAATCATCAGTTGCAAAATTGTAAACACTCGGTTCAAAGCAGGCAAAACTTTTTATTCTAGAATTGGGAAATTAGGTGTATTTAGAAATTGGGTATTTTTTCGAGTTTAAGCCTTGTGCAGCTGAGTTGCAACCACTCTTCAGGTGTAGCCATAAAGATTTGACCCAAGTCCAGTTATTTCCTATAGTTTACCGCCAAATTGCTTGTTTTTGATTAATCTACTTTATGACAAATTTTAATCGCTCTACCAGTCGTCGGTTGAAAACATTAACTCAAATTCCTTCTGTATGGGAGGGCGATCGCCGTCCGATGTCATTATCGCCAATCCATGATTCACATTCAGAAGCCAAAGGTGAATGTATTCTTTGGGTGGATGGCTCACAAGGTGTTGTGCGGGGAATGGACTTAGTATCTCCTGAAACAGGACCAGAAGCCATTGTTCGCACTTTAATGCGTGCAATGGAGCATCCCCACAGTCCTGCTAAACCGGGTAGACCCCAAAAGATTGTGGTCAAAGATCGGGAAATCCAGTTTTACCTGCGCGGTGTGCTACAAGGTTTAGATATTACCATTGATTACGTCCCGGAATTGCCCTTAATCGATGAACTGTTTCGTGGGTTTACGGAAATTTTGGATAACCAAGTTCCCGACTTACCTCCCCAGTATGCACAAGTTTTACATGATAAAGCCTTAGCTCTTTGGCAGTCAGCTCCTTGGGAATTTTTAGAAGAACAGCAAATCTTATCCATAGAAATTAACAACTGGGATGTTAGCACACTCTACGCCTCAGTGATGGGGATGCTAGGGATGGAATATGGAATTTTATTTTATCGTTCAGAAAATTCTCTAAAGCAGTTTCGCGCCGCGGTTTTACAAGATGATGAATCAGAAGGACGTTTAGAAGAAGCTTTCCTCAAACAAGATTGCCTGTTTGTAACCTTTGAGGGTAAGGATGAAATGGGGCAAAATGAAGATTTAGCCGATTTACCCAAATCGGAAATTGAGCCAAATTTTGGTAATATACACCCCTTAGAGGGATTACGCTCCGTTTTGTATGAAGAAGAAGCCCTTGCGGCCTTTGTAGCCCTGGAGAGCCTGAAGCAGTTTTTCCGTGATTACCAGCGCCATCTCAGTAGTGAGATGTTTCCTAGCCTGAGCCGAAGCTATCGTATTTCTCTACCTAAATCAAAGTCAGAATCAATTAAATCTTTATCGGTCACTGTCTCCACTATGCCGCAGCTAGCAGCAGAATTAGAGGAAATGGCAGGTTTAGTAAGCGAAGAATTGGAAACGGGAGAGGAAAATTTATCTGATTTTCATTCCTTGCGAGATGACTTGATCCCAGAAGATTCTTTTCTCACTTTGGGGGTAATTTCTTGGCAGATGCTAGATTCTTTGCGTCAAGGAGTGCAAACTCATCAAGCTGCTGATCTTTCAAAAGTTGGTGACGGATTCCCGGTAGTTTTAATTCAAACTTCAAGACCCAAGGCGAAAACTGTAATTGAAAATATTTTAGCTGCCGGCGGACTCAAAGCAATTTGCTTTAATCCGGGTGCTGATCCTTTTGATGGCGAGCGCTACGATTTGGGTTTGTTGCAAACTGAAAATAATGAATTGTTCCTGTTTGGTGAATTCTTAGACGATGATCCCAGTCATATAGAAGCCCGAAAGAAATGGAATCAGCGATGTAAAAACACCAAAGGCTACTGTGGCTTAATTATTGCTAAAGGACTAACAGGAGCCTCCCGTGGAAATCCGCAATTGCGGGATATGATGGCTTTGTTTGAGACGCGATCGCTTTCACCTCAAAATTTAGGTATCGGTACTCTCCAACTTATGCCCCAAGTTTAACCTGTAGGTTGTTTACGTGATGGGTTTTCATTCCTGGTCACAGACTACACTAACGTGAAAAAATCAGAAACAACTGGGCGAATGTAATTTTGCAGCTGGACCAACAAACTCCCCCTGGGCTCGTTTTGTCTAAGTGCTGTTGTAATTTTTTATAACCATGACTTTTCTATGGATATGCACTTAATTACCATCGCAATTATTGTGTAGTTTGTCCTTAACATCTTCCCTGATTGAAACCCAGGAAACTCTAAACTGATGTTGCTACCCAGGCTGAAGCCGTGGAACCCAACCCTCAGGACATGATTTACTACTTAATCCATTAAATAAATTAACTCGTCTTGGGACTGTCAAAGCTCCCCTACCCACCTTGGCTAGGTTAACACCTATCTGTGCTGCTACTTTCGTTAAAATATTTCCAGCACCGTTACAGTGAGCGTTTACCAGTATCCCAGGGGAAGTTTTGTACAACCCGGGTTTTACCCTTTGACCTGACAGTTCCATCCGCTGGTTTTTTTACCATGTTTGTAGAGGTAATCGCCATCCAGGTAAGACGCTTTTAAAGTATATACTTCTTCAGTAATCCTTATTTTTATGCCATATTCTGGACAAAACTTCCTCTGTTCTATACCAATAGTTACTACAATATTTGACAACAATATTCTTAGGAAATATGGCTAAATTATCCAGGGAAGACCGTGAATACAGGCGCACTGAGAACTCTGTATCTTCAATTAATTACCATTTTGTTTCAGTACCAAAGCGTAGAAAGTCAGTATTAATTAACAAACTTGCTAAAAGGTGACAAGAGATTATTTCTGAGCTAGTAACAGACCATGGATGGCGACTTATTACCCTGATGGTTCAACCTGACCACGTTCATTTATTTATCAACCCTCCTACCCATGAGTCACCAGCAAATATTGCCAAGTAAGTTAAAGGTAGAGCATCTCATCACCTGACAAAAGAGTTTCCAGAACTAAAAAAAAATACCTGCTACGTGAACATTCACTTACTTTCCAGCGTCAACAAATCAGGTAAGCACTGAGGTAGTTAAAAGGTATATTGAAATTCAACGAAGGAAATGAGGAAAAATCGCCATAAATCCCCTTGAGTCCCGGTTCACACCCTCCCTAAAGCCCAGAGTTTCCCAACCTCCCACTATGTTTTAATAGAATTAGCTAAAATTTTCAATAATTTACTTATCCCTGATGTCCCTATAAAAAAATCTTAAGTTATTTGGGAATACAGATTATTAAAAGTATAAAAATCACCCATATAATGTCTGTACTATGAAAATAAATTTAGCCCACCCTCATCAGAAAACTTACAAAACAAAGAACTCTATCATACTTTAACTTGTTGTACTTACTCTATACAGAATGTTTTAAGTAAATTACCAACTTGACGTAAACATAGTGCTGAGGTTCCAAAATTTACGAACCAAAATTTAAAAAAAATACTGGGGCAATTTCTCAAAAATGTCAGGATCACAGTTACTTGCAGTAGAAAAATAGTATAGTAATTCTACCGTTGTTAGTTAAGAGTCATAATAGTAGTTCGTGATTGATAAAAATGTTCTACTCCACTAGTAAGTACCTCATCTGTAGTTGCAATTACTAGCGGTAGTCTGCTCGCTCTTAATTAGCGATTAAGAATTAGCAGTTAACTGATTAAGGATGGACTTTTATGAGCTTAAACAGATGGAAAAAACTTCTTTGACATTGACAAATATAGCTTTTGTCCCAGTAATGTCAGGTGGTTATTCACAATAAAATCGACGTAAGCAGAGCAAGGCATATCTCAATGCTAGCAGTTTTTGGTCTTGGAGTACATATTGTTTGTCAAAGTATTTGCTTACCTTGATGGACAAAAAAACTGAAATTCTATTGAGCAAGAATAATGCGGGTATCTTGATTAAGTTAACAGTAGGTGTGTGAAGTGGATTGAATAGAATTCAATTGTCAGGCTTGGATGAAAGTATTTATGGTACAGCTGTCTTTACCATAGACTATGCGATATCTCTGCCCCCACCATAGTAATTCTATTTTTATCTTTTAGTGAACAATCATCAATGTATTGGACAAAGATAAGTTTTTTATTGCTAATAGCATTGCTTGTTTCTTGACACAAATTCTGATAATCTTATCGTCTTGATATTCAGTTACTTCCCTTTTTCATGATGTAAATACACAGCAAATAGCATGATAATGACTAATAAAAAATGGGCCGTAAAACGTATAACTGTGAACTTAGCAACACAGGAAGCAGAGAAACTAGAACAATATTGTCAACAAACAGGTAGACCTGCAACAGATGTAATTCGTGAACTGATTAGAGGACTACCTCTATCAGACGCTAATCAAGGAAGCTAACAAATAGGAATCTAGTTTTACAACTCCGTCCATCACCAATTTTACTATGTCAAAAAGACCTGCCATGTTTGCTAAATCCAAATTTACTGACTAAAACTTATTCCCCGGTAAATAGGTTTTCGCACAAGTCTATTTGGTGAGTTGCCAAAACTACCAGGGAAACTTACTACTAAAACCCATAAGACATGGTGAACTTGAATAAATAGCCAATTCCGACACCAACCCAGTTACAATCTGTAAAGAAACTGAAAGGGTAAGATGGAATGCGTGTTGCAATAGTGGGTGCGGGACTGGCTGGGCTAGCAACCGCAGTAGATTTAGCCGATGCTGGTTGTGAAGTCCAGATTTTTGAGTCCCGTCCATTTGTTGGTGGTAAAGTCAGCAGTTGGGTTGATCAAGATGGCAACCATATTGAAATGGGTTTGCACGTCTTTTTTGGTTGCTACTACGAACTATTTGAATTAATGGGAAAAGTAGGGGCGTTGTCAAATTTGCGCCTGAAAGAACACACACACACTTTTATTAATCAGGGGGGAAAAACTGGTAGTTTAGATTTTCGCTTTTTTACAGGTGCCCCCTTCAATGGATTAAAGGCATTTTTTACTACTTCTCAACTGTCATTACAAGATAAACTGCAAAATGCCATCGCCTTGGGTACTAGCCCCATAGTTCGGGGGTTGGTAGATTTCAATGGAGCGATGAAAACTATCCGCAATTTAGACAAAGTTAGCTTTGCTCAATGGTTCCGCAGTCACGGCGGTAGTGAGGGTAGCATTAAACGAATGTGGAATCCCATCGCTTATGCCTTGGGATTTATTGATTGTGAGCATATTTCTGCTCGTTGTATGTTGACAATTTTTCAGTTTTTTGCATGTAAAACCGAAGCTTCTATTATGCGAATGCTGGAAGGGTCACCGGATGAATATTTGCACAAGCCGATTTTGAAATATTTAGCAGATAGAAGCGCACAAGTTTATACTCGTCGCCAGGTGCGGGAAATTCAATTTACCGATTCAGGAGAACAAACTCATGTCACTGGCATAGTAGTTGCTGAAGGTGAAAACACAAAAATTATTACTGCTGATGCTTACGTTTGTGCTTGCGATGTGCCAGGCATTCAGCGCATATTACCTCAAGAATGGCGTAAGTGGTCAGAATTTGACAATATTTATAAATTGGATGCCGTACCAGTAGCAACAGTGCAGCTGCGATTCGACGGCTGGGTGACAGAACTACAAAATCAAGAGAAACGTCATCAGCTCCATCATCCTGCCGGCATAGATAATTTGCTCTATACTGCTGATGCTGACTTTTCTTGTTTCGCTGATTTGGCTTTGGCTAGTCCCAGTGATTATTATCGCCCAGGACAAGGCTCATTGTTACAGCTGGTACTCACACCGGGAGATCCCTTTATTAAACAAAGTAATGAGGCCATCGCACAACACGTCCTCAAGCAAGTCCATGATCTGTTCCCTTCATCACGAGAACTGAACATGACCTGGTACAGCGTTGTGAAACTGGCGAAGTCTCTCTACCGGGAAGCACCAGGAATGGACCCCTACCGTCCTAATCAAAAAACCCCGGTGCATAATTTCTTTTTAGCAGGTAGTTATACTCAGCAAGATTATATCGACAGTATGGAAGGAGCAACAATTTCGGGAAGACGTGCAGCAAAGGTGATTTTAGAGAACGTCAAGAAATAACCAACCGCACTCAGCACACAGGAAGCAGAGGAATAAAAGAAAATGGCAGATTGGTTAGAACATAGTGTGCAAATTGAAGTACCAGTTCCTATAGAGTTGGTATGGGGACTTTGGTCCGATTTAGAGCAAATGCCCCGTTGGATGAAGTGGATTGATTCAGTTAAGATTTCCCCTGAGAATCCAGATATATCAGTATGGAAGCTGAGTACTGGTGGTCTGAACTTTCAATGGAAATCCCGGATCATCAAGATTATCAAGCAGCAAATTATTCAATGGGAATCTGTTGATGGTTTGCCGAATCAGGGCGCAATTCGCTTTTACGATCGCCACGATAGTACTATCGTCAAAATGACCGTTTCCTATGCTATTCCTGGGATTCTGGGTAAAATTATGGATAATTTGTTTTTGGGTCGGGTGGTTGAGTCCACTATTCAAGCTGACTTGGAGAGATTCAAGGAATATGCTGTGAATAGCAAGTCTCATAGTTAGTTAAGCTTCCCCGGTCTTCTGAATCGGGGATTTCTGAAGAGGCCAAAATGAACTTTCTTAGGCCGACTTAAACAACCTCTACTGATATCCCTAAATTCAACTCTTAGCACCACCGCTACTTTTCTCAAAAAATTAACAGCCGACACTCTGGGTTAATTCTGAACCCATCACCAGTTTTATAACCCTGTTTTGTCACCCTCTGGCTATTACAACAAACTACAAATACTACAACCAGCCGCAGCAACAGTATCCTTGCAAAAACTACCAGGTGGCGTCACTATACAAATGAATAATCATTTCTTCGTGCTCTGGGGAAACTGAGGAAATACAAGCGCGAATGACATCCTTGTTTTCTAGTTCTACCGTGCAAGCGTGACAAGAACCCATGAGACAACCTGTGGGAATGAATACTCCAGCCCGTTCTGCTACATCTAACAAGGGTTCTCCTGGTTCAGCGTTAATAGTAATATCATCTGGCAAAAAGCGGACACGAATAGTCATAAATAGTTAGTTTAATTGCGCTAAAAAAGGTGTTAAGTTCAAATGGTTTTCAACTTCTGTGGCTAGGGAGTCTAGTATTTGTTCTCGATGTTCCCGATAGTTAGCAACACCGGTGGGTAAAGACTGTAAGCCTCTTTGTTGACGGAGACGATTTAACCAAGCACGTCGCCAAGGACCGTTGTCAAAAAGTCCGTGGAGGTATGTACCCCATATTGATTGACAGCTATCTACTAACCCTAAATTAGCATCATCAAATAAAGGGTGGTAGTGTTGGTTATTTTCTGGCTGTTCTATGCGCGATCGCCCTTGGTGAATTTCAAAACCGTTGACCGGCAACCCCGTTTGCGGGTAGTTTGAGGTAACCTGGCGCTGGCGGGCTATTTTCTGTCCTGTAATTACGGTTCTAATGGGTAAAAGGTTTAATCCTGGAAATCTACCAGCTTGTCCTTCTAATCCCTCTGGGTCAGCTAGCATTTGTCCCAAAATTTGGTAGCCCCCACAAATACCTAATACTGTACCACCCGAGGCTGCATAGTCTTGAATCGCTTGTGCCATTCCAGTTTTTTGCAGTAGAAGTAGGTCATTGATTGTGGTCTTTGATCCCGGGATAATTACCGCATCAGGATGTCCTAAATCTTGCTTAGGGCTAATAAATTTGACTGTTACTGTTGGTTCTGATTCCAAGGGGTCAAAGTCGGTAAAGTTGGAAATTCTCGGTAAGCGGATGACGGTGATATTGAGGTCTGTGTTATTTTTGTATGACCTACGCTCTAGTAGGTCAAGAGAATCTTCTGCGGGAAATATTTCTTGAAAATAAGGAATTACACCTACAACAGGAATGCCAGTATATTCTTCTAACCATTTTATCCCAGGTTCCAGGAGCGATCGCTGTCCCCGGAATTTGTTAATTACTATACCTTTAATTAATTGACGCTCTTCTGGTTCCAGTAACTCTAGAGTACCCACCACATGAGCAAAAGCACCACCACGGTCAATATCAACTACCAACATAGTCGGTGCATTCAAATATTTTGCTATCCTCATGTTGGTTAAGTCACGGTGCTTGAGGTTAATTTCCGCCGGACTACCTGCACCTTCACAAACTAGAAAATCAAATTCTGTAGATAAGTGTTTAAGAGATTCTTCTATGGCTTGCCAACCAATATCAAAGTATTGTTCGTAATAATCTGCGGCTCTGACTTTGCCTAAGACTCTACCTTTGATAATGACCTGGGATGTCATATCTCCTTGGGGTTTAAGTAAAATCGGGTTCATTTCTACCCAAGGAAAAACACCAGCAGCCCAAGCTTGTACAGCTTGAGCATAGCCAATTTCTCCCCCATTAGCCGTAACATAAGCATTCAAAGCCATGTTTTGACCTTTAAAGGGAGCCACTCGCCAAGAATTCCGGGATAAAATGCGGCAAATAGCTGTGGTCATCAGTGATTTACCTGCGTGAGATGTTGTTCCCACCACCATCATTGCTTTCATAATTCCTACGTTATAGACTCCTAGTTATTTTGTCTCCACTGCTGGTAACATATTTACAAAAGGTGTTGTAGAACATTTACTTCAACAAAAAGAGGGAACAGGGAATGGAGAGGCTGCGCGAACATCCCTTGCCCGAAGTACGAAATACGGCGCTATACGCCTGTTTGTCAAGGGTTTTCCGCATTTTTGTTATAAGTTTGATTGCTCAGAATATAAACTTAATACTTTTTAATACTTTTTTTTAAAAAGGCAGTCTAAACCAGTAAGTTATGGCATCATACAGGCGATCGCTCCAAGAAGGAGGAGACCAATTTTTGCCTTGGAATTGTTCTACTAATTGATGACCTAAAGGAGTTAGGCGAAAACTATCTGTAATTCCCTGACCATCCACTTCCCGGCGTAAAACACCTACTTGGATTAGCCAGTTTAAAGCATTATCGCATGCTAATTCTGATAAGGGGCGTTGGGTATAACCATGCTTAATACCATTTTCCATAGCGATCGCCCCTAATGGTACACTCTGATGACCCATGGACGCAAACAAAACCAGATTGAAGGGAGAACATAACAGCGATCTTTTCGCCCTTTTTACAGTGCTTGGGGTATACAAAAATGCTTTCTGATTTTTGGTCATGGGTTATTAGTTTTTATTCAACCAGATGTATTGTAAATTATTGTAAAATTTCTAAGTCATCTATTTAAAACAGGAAGGGTTCATTATGCCTCTAGCAGTTGGTACAGATGCACCTGCATTTACCGTCAAAGATACTAACGGTAACACCGTTTCATTATCCGATTTTGCTGGAAAAACAGTTGTTTTGTATTTTTACCCCAAAGATGACACTCCAGGCTGCACTAAACAAGCTTGTAGCTTTCGGGATGCTCAACCTGAATATACCGATAAAAATGTCGTAGTGCTGGGAGTTAGCGCTGATGATGAAGCTTCTCATCAAGCCTTCACCCAAAAATATAATCTCAATTTTCCACTGTTGGCGGACACAAACAAAACCTTAATCAAAGCTTATGATGTTGATGGCGGTGGTTACGCCAAGCGTGTTACATACGTAATTGACCGTAACGGCAAAATCATTCACGTTGATGCTAGTGTAAATACCACTACCCATGCGAGTGATGTTTTATCTGCACTTGGTCTGTAGTTTTTAGACCCTGAATTAACCTCAACTCCACCTGTTTAAGGTTGGAAGTTGAGGCTTTAAAATCAAAAGATAAAGAAACACAGAGCATTTCACTTCACCGAGGTAAACTCCTAGCGGACAAAACTTCTACCAAGGGTAAAAATTAAGGCAGTTGAGTTTCCTCAGGTAAAGTGGATGTTGAGTTTCTGTTTGACTGTTGCTGTTGTTGAATCGCTTTTTGTTGTCTAGCTCTAAACTCCAATGCGGCTGAGTCCAATTTTTCTTGCTGCTCATTAGCATTCCAGATTATATTGCCCATATTCACCCGATGGATGATGTCAAACATATCAATTTCACCGGAGTTAGGAGAGGCGAAGGGATCAATATTCTGGTTTGTACCACGATCTACTGAGTTAAATTGAGCCAAACTGGGTTGAGGGAACAAAGAAGCAAAGCCAATTCCCGCCAACGTTACTATTGAAAGTTTAGTAACTGATAAAAATGGTTTTTTCACGGAGTTTTTATCCTTCAATTGCTATCAGGAATCCAGTTGTGAACTTAGCCTAGAGTCTGTCGTAGTCGGGGTTGAATGCTTAATAAAGCAATCAGAGCAAAGCCCAACAACAAAAGCAGCGCTCCTCCAAAGGTAACATTACCCCAAGGGGCTTGCATGACAATACTATCTAGTCCCCAGTGGCTGTGAACATAAAGATAGCGTATTGGTTCAATAGCATAGCTCAAAGGATTCAAAGTGGCTACAATTTGTAACCACTGGGGCATAAAGGATAATGGAGCTAAGGCAGTACTCGCAAACAACAGAGGTAAGTTAGTTACAAAAATTACGGCAATCAGTTCAATGTGACCTGGTAGGGCAAAAGCTAAACCCAGGGAAATAGCTGTTACACCTAATGCTAGAAGAAATACGATTAAACCAATGGCACTCAGACCTAGTACATCCGGTAGCCCTGCCCCTAGAAAAGCTGCTGCTGCTACAATTACAGCTGCTTGCAGCAAACTTTGGCTAATAATAAAAATGGCAGAAGCAAAGACTATAGAAAACCGTGATGCTAAAGGTGCTACCAGCAACCGATTTAAAAAACCGAACTCACGGTCAAACATCACGGGTAAACCAGCATTCAAAGCTCCGGCAAAGGCTGTAAAAACAATGACACCAGCAGCTAAAAATTGACCGTAATTTGTCGTACTCCCAAATAAGCCTTTGGGGGCGTTCTGGAATAATGCGCCAAATAGCACTAACCACATAACCGGCTGAATAATTCCGGCGACTAAGGTTGAGGGACGGCGTTGTAATTGAATAAACAAGCGCCGAGTTAAGGCCAGAGTCTCTTGTACTAATTCACTAAACAAGTTCGAGGCTACATTGACATCTACTGAGGGTGATGTTACTTGCTGCCAGTTGATTTCAGATTTAGGACTAACACTCATAGTAATTTAGCAACTATTGATATTCAGGACTAGGAAGTAATGACTCTTGACTAATGACTATTCCCTATCTCATATTTTGCTTTTTCTCGGCTTTGGGATCGCGAGTGCTAACTGCAGCCAGTTCTGCATCCATTAAAGTGCGTCCAGTGGCGGCGAGGTAAACGTCATCTAAGCTAGGGCGAGATTGAGCAATGCCAAAGGTGGGCAAGCCAAGGGTGTTCAGGGTTTGCTGTATGGTAATGAGGGCATCACTTTGAGGTGTCACTACCAAGTTGAGGGAATTACCTTGAGCGCTGTTAATAATTACCTCTTGCACAAAGGGTAAATTTTCCAAGCAGTGTTTGGCTTTTTCTGCCTCTTCAAGTGGAGAAAATTCTTGGATTCGTAAGGTAATGCGATCGCCGCCTACCTTATCTTTTAATTGTGAAGGTGTGCCAGCTGCAATCACTACACCACGGTCAATAATTGCCACACGGTCAGCAAGGGCATCAATTTCTTCTAAATAATGGCTGGTAATCAGTACCGTCGTACCAGCAGCCCGTAGTTGGCGCAAGAAATCCCAGACTACAAAACGGCTTTCTATGTCAAGACCTACTGTTGGCTCATCTAAGACCAAAACATCTGGGGCGTGGAGTAAACCAGCAGCTAAGTCCAGACGCTTGCGTAAACCGCCTGAATAGGTTCCAGTTTTTTGATGAGCGTATTCCTGTAAACCGAGTAAATTCAGAACGGTATCAATACGCTGTTTAGCCACTGCACCTGGGATATGATAAAGAGCTGCTTGCAGTTGCAGTAATTCTTTGCCAGTCAGTACCTTATCTAATGCCACTTCTTGGGCTACATAGCCGAGTTTTTGTCTGG
Organism: Umezakia ovalisporum Ak1311; assembly: GCF_029891685.1. Lineage (NCBI taxonomy): Bacteria > Bacillati > Cyanobacteriota > Cyanophyceae > Nostocales > Nodulariaceae > Umezakia > Umezakia ovalisporum. The sequence goes on from NZ_JANQDJ010000049.1 coordinate 87,318, forward strand.
CAATTCTAGGCTGGTGTACAACAGACACACCAGATACTTCGATTTTGCCCGCATCCGGTGTAGTCAGAGTACATAAAGCCCGCAGAGTCGTGGTTTTGCCAGCACCGTTAGGTCCGAGTAAACCAAAGATTTCTCCCGGTTCTATTTCAAAGGACACGTCTTTGACCGCGACTACTTTACCGTAGCTCTTTTGTAGTTTTTCAATTAAAACGGCGGGAGCCATCACAGCTTAACCCCTAACTATACAAATCTCAACAAATTACATTTCTATTGTAGTTGAGTAGTATGATCTCTGGCCATCGATTGGTTACATGAGGTTATTTTGTGGCTTGATTTTGAAGATGTTTTCTTTACTAAAATTTTAAGTTTTGTAACCTCTCGATGTGGTGAATCAAGGAAATCCATGGGGGTTAAATCCACATGAGGTCAGGTTTTGAAACATTGTAACCCATTGTAATATCTTTGATAATTTTTTCGCACCGACCTAGAGGCAGCCACAGCGATGAATGTTATGTAAACAAAAATAAAATATATTTTTTTTGGTTGACACCCTATGGTTTTGTCTATTAGTCTTGATCAAGGTAAATTTTAAACTATTTACCGCTAGCAAAAGTGTACGCAAACTAAATCTTACATTAGAATCTACGTGCCCTGGCGCAACCGAACCTTAAAAACCATATTCCCCATTCCCTATTCCCCATATACTAATAGTTTCATAGGGGTACGGTCTGTGACTACCTCTTCCCCCCAAGGGGATGGAAACGCATTAGCGTGTGGAAGTTTCGCACAAGCCTTGAGATTGGCGAAAATCCCTGACTACCTCTTCCCCGCAAGGGGATGGAAATACACTTTAGTCTGTAGTCCGTGCTTACCCGCCCTAAGGCGATGAAAACACAGAAGAGACCTTCCGCCGGAATGTCTCTTCTGCTGAATCATCGGTGACTACCTCTTCCCCCCAAGGGAATGGAAGTCACCGACTTCTTGAAGAAATCGGGGATGTGAGCCTAGCAGTGTTAGTAAACTACCTGGAAAAACTTAACTATTCGCCGTATTCTCCCCCAGTCACCTTACCGCGAAAAACAATATATTGGTAAAGGTTGTAAAACAACATCACGGGAATGAGAAAGCCGATAAAAATAATCATAATTACCAGCGAACTCGGATCAGCAGAAGCTTGATAAATTGTGATTTGATTAGGAATAATGTAAGGAAAAACAATTAATCCCAAACCCACAAAAGTTAACACAAATAACAGAATAGTCCAGACAAAGGGCGCTCTTTCTTCTCCACAGTTGAGACTTCTCAGTAATTGCCAAATTAACAGCACCCCTAATACCGGAATGACTGCAAAAATATAAACTAGGGGTTGTTGAAATAACCTGGCTCTGGCATTTTCATAAATGATTGGTGTGGTAATAGTGATGAAAATTGCACCGATTAAAGTTGTCCAAGCAGCAATTTTGGCAGTTTTAAAGTGAGTCGCTTGTAATTCCCCCGTGGTTTTCCAGATTAAATAGGTAGAACCAATGAGCACATATCCTTGAATCAAGGTTAAAGCTACCAACACAGAGGGAAGACTCAGCCAGTCCCAAGTACTACCAATAAAGTGTCCAGCTTCATCAACATTAATTCCTTTTAACACCGCACCTAAAGCGAACCCTTGACCGAGTGCGGCGCTAAAACTTCCAGCACCAAAGGCTATATTCCAGAAAAATTTGCGGTTAGATAAGTCCCGAAATTCAAAAGCCACACCGCGAAAAATAAACCCAAACACCATCACCAATAAGGGAATATACAAAGCAGTGAAAATCGTACCATAAGCTAAGGGAAATGCACCGAACAGTCCTCCTCCCATGAGAACTAGCCATGTTTCGTTTGCATCCCAAATGTTACTCAAACTCGTCATTAAAATTCCCCGCCGTTCTTCATCGGAGGAAGTGAGAGATAATATCCCTACTCCTAAATCAAATCCGTCTAAGATTACATAAAGAAACAGAAAGAGTGCCAAAATTACAAACCATACTTGGGGGAGAAAATACCTGAGTGTCTCCATAGAATTTCCTCTGGGGATTGTTTGCAGAAAATAAATCAATTCTGATTAGTAGGGGGTATCTGCTACACAAAAGCTACACAAGTTTTGTCCATTTATCTGTTCCCCATTCCCTGTTCCCTTTATCTGTCAATGAAAAATTACTTAACCTCAACCCAACCCTCTCCTGACCAAGAAGAAAGAGCAAGAATTTTCTGACTGTTTTTCACTGTTGTGCTTCCACAGGGCGTTCGTCGGGAATGAATTCCCCAGGGGTAGTTTCTACTGCCGGTTTACTAATTTCTATTCCTGGGATGGGTAACTCGAGATTTGGACCTCTACGAATAATGCGACTACCGAAGTATAAAGCCGCAATGAATAACACTGTATAAACAATGACAAAGCCCGTGAGTGAAACTAAAACATTGCTAGCTGGTATACGAGAAGCAGCATCAACAGTGCGGATTTCTCCGTAAAGTGTCCAGGGCTGTCTACCCACACAACGCACTATCCAGCCTGAATCTATGGCAATGTATCCCAAAGGTGCAGCAAATACCCAAGCCCCCATCAACCAGCGTTGCTGAGTAATATTTTCTACTGAGAGATTACCAACCAGCCATTGTAGGGTGCTGACTAACATTAAACCGGCTAAAAAAAAGCCAATGGCGATCATGGTGCGGAAAGAATAGTAAATTAAACCTACCATGTGGGGACGATCTTCTGGTTTCCACTCTTTTAATCCTCGTAAGGGTTCCGATAGATTTTTTCTAAATTCCAGAATGTACCCTAGTCCGTTGGGGATGGTGATTTCCCAGTCGTTTTTTTGGTCTTTTTCGTTGGGGATAGCCAGCAAACTCCAATCAGCAGGTTGTCCAGCTGGTGAAGATTCCCATTGAGCTTCCATGGCCGCTAGTTTGGTCGGTTGATAGTGATAAACTTGTTCACCGCTTAAGTGACCGATGTATATTTGTAATGGAGCTACTGCAATAGCCACTGCTAAAGCAATTTTGAAAGAGCGAGCAAAAAAAGCTTGATGGCGTTGCTGCAAGATGTACCAAGCACTAATTCCACCAATGACAAACAAAGAAGTTTCCAGTGTGGCAAAAAACATATGCAGCACACTATTAACCATGAAGGGATTTAAAATTGCTTGAAAGTAATCGCTGACAACAAATTTACCTGCCACCATTTCTCCACCAGCAGGAGTTTGTAACCAGGAATTAGCTGTTAAAATCCAGAGAGTCGATAAGTTAGCACCTACAGCTACGAAGATGGTGGAAAGATAGTGAATGGCGGGATTGACCCGTTCCCAGCCAAATAACATAGTACCTAAAAATGCAGCTTCTAGCATAAAAGCCCAAGAAGCTTCAAAACCGATAACGCTACCAAAAAAGTTACCTATAGCTTCTGATAATGGTCCCCAATTGGTGCCAAACTGAAATTCCATCGGGATACCTGTTGCTACACCAATACCAAAGTTAAGGACATAGAATTTTGACCAAAACCTAGCATGAAGATAGTAATCAGGATTACGAGTTTTTAGCCATAGTCCTTCAACGATAACTAGATAAATACCCATCCCGGTAGTTAGGACAGGCCACAGCATATGGAATAATGCAGTCAGTGCAAATTGCATCCGTGATAACACTACAGAATCGGATAAAAATTCCACGAATTTTCTCCTTTAGTTAGCCACACTACACTATTTAGGATAAAGGCTAATTCTCATAACCCAAATACTTTTAATTGGTTTTTTGTAAATCTTGTTAAAATGTAATAAAAAATTTATTTTTTGTGTTAAACCATAATTGTTGATTGTGAAAAATATCTGCAAAAAATTATGCAAAATATCCGCAATTCTCAGGTAAATAATTTAATATCTTGTGTAAATTAGTTTTCTTGGAAATTGTAACATCAGATAATTTCAAAGATTGTTGAGAAAATGTCTTTTGTTTTTATTCTCAAGATAAAACCGATTTCTCTAGAAAAACCCTTTTTCCAGAAATGCTGATTGAAAAAATAGCATAAAAATGGAAATTGTGTAATTTATACTGAGTTCCCAATCCTACTATTGCGGCATGGGAATCTTAGTATAGGTGTTTGCATATGATAGGTAATTTTAGTAAAAATTAATTTTCTGCAAATTAATGTAAAAAGCAACTTCTATCTACTCGTGCAACAAGTGAATTTATTTTGATAAGTGACTAATTGTAAAGGTAGTTCTATCTGTTTTGCTATTTGCGAACATACAAATTTCATATCTGTTAGCCAATCTTACTAACTAACTATGACAAGCAAATTATTTTTACTTAAAAACAACTATATTCCTGCAAGTTAAAGCAGTAAATCATATAATAGCAGCTTACTTAACTAGAAAATTTGAGCCTGCCCATGCAGGCTTGCTTGGCGTTGCTTTAGACTTGAGTTTGAAGAATTGATGAGATATATTAAGTTACTAAATCCGGGAAAACCTCTTGTACTGCCGGATGTACTAAGCGATGATTATGGACATTCAAACCCTTAGCCAATGCTGGGTTAACTTCTATTGCTTTGATGCCTAGATTTGCTAACTGGGTAACGTAAGGTAATGTACTGTTATTAAGTGCCTGAGTTGCTGTCCAAGGTACTGCACCGGGCATATTGGGAACACCATAATGGACTACACCTTCTTCAACATATACAGGATTAGTGTGTGATGTGACATGTAGAGTTTCTACACAGCCGCCTTGGTCAACTGCAACATCTACGATTACTGAACCAGGATGCATTTGTTTGACAAATTCCCGGGATACTAATATCGGTGCTCTACGTCCTGGAACTAAAACTGCACCAATAAGTAAATCAGCTTGTTTAACAGCACCTTCGATATGAGCGGAGTTGCTGTACAGTAATTCAACTCTGGAAGCAAATAAAGTCTCTAAGTAAGATAAGCGTTCAATATTCACATCTAAAATTTGCACGGCAGCACCCATGCCCACGGCAATTTTAGCTGCTTCTGTACCGACAACGCCACCGCCTAAAATAACCACTTTTCCGGCTTTGACTCCAGGGACACCGCCTAAGAGAACTCCTCTACCACCTTGTTGACGTTCTAGAAATCTGGCTCCAAATTGTACTGCTAGCCGACCAGCAATAATGCTCATGGGGGCCAGTAGTGGTAATTTGTTATTACCGGGTTGTTCTACCGTTTCATAAGCGATAGCACAAGTGCCACAATCAATTAAATGCTCGGTCAAGTTACGGTCAGCCGCTAAATGTAGATAAGTAAACAATATTTGTCCTTTTTGCAAGAACTTATACTCATCACTTAGAGGCTCTTTGACCTTGACCACTAACTCCCGATTCCAAGCAGCTTCTGCTGTAGAAACAATGTTTGCTCCTGCTGCTTGATAATCATCATCTGTGAATCCTGCGCCACTTCCTGCTTGAGTCTGAACAAAGATGCTATGACCATTTTCCCTCAGCACCCGCGCACTAGAAGGACTCAACCCTACCCGAAACTCTTGATCCTTGAACTCCTTAGGAACGCCGATTTCCATTTCCCGCCTCTAATGATTTTTGTTCAACTTTAGCTTGCCAGTTTCACGCTTGCACTTTGGTATTAGAAATAGCTAACTACTAACCCAACTTTCTCAACCCTACTGGCCAAGCTATGACAGTCCTAACCCTGACTTATGTGAAAAATAATTACAAATTGTTAAAATAGTGTTGATATGGTTTTCTGTTAGAAAACAGTAGCAGATTCTGCAAGAGATGCTGGCATTGTAGCACTGCTCGGCAGTTATACCCTCTCACTGGTTGTCAATGCCATCTGAAACTTTGATCATTGTTTATTGTTTAATGTTTCAAGTCCCGTTTACGAAAAAGAGGTTTCTGGAAAATGACACAAATACAACCAACAATTACACCTAGATTAGAAGAGCCTAAATTTGGTTTTAATGAATATGCTGAACGGCTAAACGGCCGAGCAGCAATGATTGGCTTTTTATTAATGGTGGTAATTGAGTACGTCACTGACCAAGGTGTGTTATCATGGCTAGGTTTGAAATAGTGCCAGCAAAAAGCATTAGTGTTAAAGTTGTAAGCTAGTAATTAGAAGTGTTTGAACCAGCTGGGACAACTAGCTGGTTTTGACAGTATCCATATCTAACGGCGAACTTCTTCCCACAAATTGCTGTTGATGCTAAAAAGGCAGATCAAAAAGTTGGTATTAAAAGTTGGTATTTTAAACTTGCTGGTAAACCACACCCTGCAAGAAAGTTAATTACTTATTTTTTTGCTGGCTGCAATCAAGTTTTAATCATCAATATGCCTATTGCCAAAATGGCAGTTAATGTGTGAGGCATCGTCAATCAAGTTATACATTAAGGTAATCTGGATAAACCAATCTGTGATGAATGCTGTATTACCTCGTTTTTTAAAATCAGCCTACAGAAGAGACCCAATCATCAGCGTATTGATGACAGTAGGCTTCGTAGATACTCTGATTGGGGGGTTTAATGATACTTGGTCATTATTTGCCGTGGGTTTGGGAACAGCAGGGATCAGCCTGGCTTTCAAGTTCTGGCGTATCCAGCAACGACGACCCATAGTAGATGATCCCGTAGTCCAACATTATTTACCCTCCCAATCTTCTAGTCCTTCTCTACCAATTCTGACTACGGCTAAGAAAAAACCACGCCGATAAGCACATAAATCGGTAAATTTCATGGGCGTAACTATTTTGAAAGGAAGCAAAAATAGTGAGGAGTGAGGAAAAAAGTGGAGATAATTCTGTACTCCACCGGTATCTTATTACAGCATTGATGGCAGCCATCGCTGTGCCAATACCCCTTCGCCAAGGGTTGAACATTCACACTGCTGATGCTGCTGTTGAATTTAGACCTAACTCTCAAGTCAAAACCACAATTGCCAATCCCCAACTGCTTTACTCTTTTTTAGGACATAAAGGAAAAGTTAAATCTCTGGCTTTTAGTCCCGATAGCCAACTTTTAGCCAGTGGTGGTGCTGATAATGACGGCATAATTCAATTGTGGAATCCCGTATCTGGTGAAAAATTGGGACACATCAGCAAAGCACACACAACTGGGGTGAGGTCTTTGGTGATTTCCCCAGACGGTCAAACTTTAATTAGCTCTAGCAACGATAGCAAAATTAATCTTTGGAACCTCAGCAATAATCGTTTTAGTCGCTCTTTTGTGGGACATAACAGTAATGTCATGTCTTTAGCTGTATCTCCCGATAGCCGAGTTTTGGTAAGTGGTGGTTTAGACGGAATTAGGATGTGGGATTTATTGCAGCAGCGTCCCCTGGCTACCTTAGTGCAGTTTGATAATTCTATACATACCCTAGCAATAAGTCCTAATGGTCAGACCTTAGTTAGTGGTGATCACAAAGGAGTGATTAAGCTGTGGAACTTGAATACTGGTAAATTAATCCGTGAATTTACGGCACATTCCCAGATGGTAACTGCTTTAGCTTTCACCCCTGACGGGTCAAGTTTTATCACCGCTAGTGGCGATGGGCAAATTAAAATTTGGCAACCTAATTCTACCAAGCCAGTCCGCATCCTAAGAGGAGGGAATAATTGGGTAAATACCATCGCTATTAATCCCGATGGACAAACTTTAGCCAGTGGGGGTAGAGATGGAGTGAAGCTGTGGAATCTAACCACAGGCGAGTTAGTAAATAGACTTGTGGGACATTCAGATTGGGTAAATGCCATCGCCTTTAGTCCTAATGGAAAAACCCTGGCCAGTGGTAGTTTTGATGGTAGAGTAAACATCTGGGGAATTGCATCAAAAAACCAAAATTAAATTTCCCAATTATTCAAAAACTCCAAAAGATAAAAATACATTGGTAACTTTAATTGTTTTGCAGGATCTGCCGTAGCTGTTGTTGCAAAGCTTCCTCTTGTTGAATGGCGCCAAATATTTCATTGAAGCGGTTTGGTTCTAATCCCACAGACCTCACCACTTGCTCATGTTGAGATAAAGTTTCCTCTTGGATTAACTGAATCTGTGATTTGACTTGGTTAAAAGACTTTTGCTCTTCTGGAGTTGGTGGTGAAGATAGTTGAGGTTCAGGTGAGTCCTGTGCTTGGGAAAGCTCTTGAAATCGTTCTAAGCTTATCCCTGATTGCTCAAGAGCTTGTGTAGTTCTTTGTTGAGCTGTTTGACCAATTTCCTGCAACGCCGGTATCAGGCTGGCAAATTGTTGTAGTTCTTCCGGACTGACACTTTGTGCTTGAGGTTGTTGAAATTGTGCGTGAATTTGAAGTTTTGATTTTGGAGCTTCTGCTAAAGCAGAAACATTGCTTGCTAGCAACAAAACCAAAACAGAGCTACCTTTCAAAAGTTGCTTTAACATACTGACTTCCTCCGTAGAAATTGCTAACCTTGCCTTAGCAAGGTAACTGGTTTCCAGAAATCAAGCTTGTGGGATTTTTATCTCCAGATGTATTGAGCAATTAATGTGATAGCAAACACAAGGTATTAATGATTATGATTGACATCATTTCCCAACTAGCGTAATACATCTTGAATAAACTAATCAAGATGACAAAGAAAAGTCTTTGTCTCAAAATACTGATGTCAATTAACGAAAATCATGTGACAGATTTAAGCTTCCCCGGTCTAAAGACACGGGGATTTCTGAATATTCCATAAAAGAACTTTCTTAGGTTGACTTAAACAACCTCTACTGATTCCGGTTAAGTCAAACTTAAACATCATCGCTACTTTACGAATAATATTGGCT
>NZ_JANQDJ010000050.1:0-29111 GCF_029891685.1 Umezakia ovalisporum Ak1311
CTACCTTCAAGCTTGTATGTGTCAACAAATCAGTTATGTTCATTGGATGGAAGATATTATGAGATGTTGACATTTTCACCTTTGATAGGACTACTATATCTAACTATGTAAAGTTTTGTAACGACATTCAACATTTCTGGGTTGTAAGTAAAGAACAAACGGATTTTAAAAATAAATTTATTCAAACTTCCAAAACAAATATTGAAAAAATTCCCCTATCAAGAATCAATCAAGCTGATAGCTTTGATGATTACCATCGTCCATGTCGTCCAGAAAATTTTGTTGGACGTTCTCAAGCCCAAAATAAATTTTGGGACTTTATTAAAAATGTTAAAGATAATAAAACAGACCTAAGATTAGTTTGCTTTACAGGCAGTACGGGTGTTGGTAAATCATCTTTAGTTTTAAAATTAAAGCATGAGTGTTGTCAACAGTATAAAGACAATTTTTATATATATGATATTGATGTTACTAGCGTTAATACAGAAAAGTCCAATTATTTTGTTGCAAGTGCAATTAAACAAGCATTACAACAAGCTGTTAATGATAGATTTATCCCATTACAAAACCATAAAATAATTATTGAAAGTATTGAGCAGCCTTTTTTTAATAGTCGTTAAATTAAAATAGTAATAGATAAACTAAAAGAAACAAATAAAGTTATAATCTTATTTTTTGACCAATTTGAAGAAATTTTAACTAAAGATTCTTTATCTAATCTCTATGATTTATTTAAAAAGTCTGCTTTTGATATTGATGCTTTAAAAGAAAATATAGTTTTAGGTTTTTGTTGGAGGACAGATATTAGTTTACCAGCTAAAAATCAGGCATATTTTTCTTGGCATGAATTAGAACGAATTAGAAAGAATATTGATTTAAATGAATGCCCATTTTCTGAACAGGATTCTAATGCACTCATAAGTAGATTTGATGAATACTTAGCACAACAAGGCAGACGTTTTATTTTGCAGCCAAAAATGAGAAGTTGGATAATAGATAATTGCCAAAATATACCTTGGTTGTTCAAGAAAATTTGTGGTGACATATATAACCAGCATTTAAATCAAGAAGATTTTAATAATAAAAAAATTATTACAAAATTTGATATTCAACAAATTTTTGATAGAGATATTAATAGATATATTAAAACCGCAGATCAAGAGAAATGTCTTAAGTTTATTGCGAATAATTCTCCTATCTCTAAAATAGAAGTATGTAATAAATTTAATTATGAGACAATCAACCAGCTTCTATCAAGCAAGTTTGTCCAAGAAACAGGAAACAATTACAAAATATATTGGGACATATTTCGTGAATATTTAGTAGATGAAAAATTACCTGTTATCACTATAGACTATAGACCTAGAACAAAGATATCAACATTAATAAAAGTATTTCGGATGTTAAGAAATGATTCAACAACTAAAGGTTTAGCAGAAAAGTTACAGCTTAGACAAGGTACAATCGAGAATGCTATTGTAGATTTACAAAATTTTTTCCAAGTTTCTATAGATAGAAAAAATCATTATATTACAGCAGGTACAGATCTTATAAATTTAACAGATAATGAACTGGCTGAAAACTTAGCCGAACAGATAGAATCTCACTTAATTATCAGAGAAATGTTTAATAAAGTTAAACCAGACCAGTGCATTTGGCATGAAGAATTTAAGCAATTATTGAATCAGCTATCTTCCAAAAAAAACCTAAAGCCTGAAACTCTAAAAGACTATACTAGCAGAATGCTCTCATGGTTTTGTTTTGCTGGTCTACTTGAAATAAGACAGAATTGGTTAATAGCACGACCAATTCATCCGAGACAAGGTAAACAAAAAGGCAAACCTTCAGAGTGTGAATTTAACATAGGAAAAATTTCCAAATCTAGTGTAAATCTTGGACAATTAACATTGTTCGATTACTAGATGCAGCTAGCTTATATCTTTTTAACAACCATTGCTAACAATCCTGGCTGTTAAGTATTGGGAATATTTGAAGATTCCACATATTCAGCGACTCTTAAGACATAGGGCATAGGCCAAGATATGCTGCTGCTCCCTTGTGGTTATGGGTTACAAAGAGATGTGAATGCAGCAGTAAATATTCTCAATCTAGGAAAAAATGGGGGAGGGCATCCCCATTCGCGTAGAGTGCCGTCAGGCATATTAAGGCTATAGGAGTTGAGGCCTCTACTTTCCTTGGCGCAGGCCTGGTTGACCAAGTTTTGACTGTGAATGTAGAATCCCCTCGTCTAAAGGCAGGGGAGTGTTAACCTACCGCGCTCAATTAAAAGCTGCTGATAATTCTGTCAGTGTGAATTTCTAGATTTCAGCTTGAGATAAGTCTACTTCTAAACTGGGTGTAGGGATATTTTTCATTTCCCAAATTTTGAGCAAAATCAGGTATTCGTAAAATGCCTGCAATATACACCAAGCTATGCCTGGGCGTCCGTCTAGCCAACCCCCCAAAATCAAATACATATAGAGAAAGCGCAGGAGTGGTCTGGCGGGTAAACGTAAAGATAAATCTTTTAAGGCGCGTCTTCTTTGGATTTCTGTTTTGCCGAGGAATAAATCTTGCCAGTTTACCTTGTTTTGTCGTATTTGATACAATGTTTCTTTAGCTTCATCTGTAGAATAACGGTTATGTTTTTCAATCCAACGGCTTAAACCTTTGCTACAAGTGTAGTGTGGATATGTTTCTTTGAGAAAACTGGTAGCACCGTTACATACTTCGCGTTCAGTATGACCATAATCTGTAAACCAGACTTGACCGTGGCGGAACAAACGCATTTGATACCGGGGATATTGGGTGCTGTAGCGAATCCAATGATTCATGAACATGACACGTTCAGCAACGTAGTAGCCAATATAGTCGGGATTTTTAGTGGCATCTTGGCATTCGGCAAATAGTTCTGGTGTCATGCGTTCATCGGCTTCGAGAATATATACCCACTCATATTTGGGAGGTATAGATTCTAGCATCCAGGTGCGTTGCCGTCCGTGGCTTTCAAAAGCGTGTTGGACTGTACGAACAGGATAACGATTGGCAATTTCTAAAGTGCGATCGCTACTGTATGAGTCTACAACAATAATGTCATCAGATAACATTCCTGACTCGATACAAGCGGCAATATCTAACTCTTCGTTACATGTAAGGATGTAAATTGAAAACATTTCTTTGTTTTTCCAGGAGTTTGTTAATTGCTCAGTAGTAATGAGGGCTAAAGCCCTCACTAAGTAATGCCCAAATTTAGGAAAAAACAGGGCTAGAGCCACTGACTCCGAACCCATGTAATTCAGATTTAGTTAATGCGTTCTGCTGCGCCATTGAGGGTGAACTACCGTGCTGCTGCTTTACGTTTAGTACCTTGTACAACGCTCATACTTCGTAAACCTGTCCAGCCAATGATGATATAACCGATGGATAACAGCAAACTACTCATACCAATTCGTAAGCCAGACTTCCAAGCGTTATCTTTGGCTTGTTTTTCAGCTTCTTCTCGACGTTGGCGAATTTGGGTTAATCTTTGAGTTGCCAGTGCTTGAGGGTCTGTTTGCTGGGCGATAAAGGTATCCAGTTCTTGAGGATTTTCTTTAAATTTTTTGAGTAATTCTTTTTGCGCTGGGGGAATTTGAGGGTTATTCAGCGCTTGTTGGTATGTTTGCTCATTTTTGAGTAGCTCGGTAAACTGATTTTTGGCTTGGTTTCGTAGCTGTTCTAGTTGAGCCTTTCCTTGTTCGTTGTTGATTTGGGCTTGGAATTGGGATAACTGATTTTGCAGTTGGTTTTCTGCTTGTTCGGCATCTTGACGGATTTGAGCGACGTTTTGAGCGCTAGCTTGTCGCACATTATTTAAGTGCAAAGGAAAAATGAGCAGGAAAATCAACCCGAGGATACTGGAGAGTATGAGGACGGGAAATCTGATATCCAAGGATTTTGGGAGATTCCCTCCGATACTGCTCTTTGTGGAATCGCTATCACTCACAGCATCAATCCAATAACCGACAAATAGCATTCCCATGCCAACTAAAGGCACAATGCCTCTGTCAACTAATGCGCTGGCTAGGTTGATTTGCCATCCGCGATCAGTTGGTTGGAAAGGTAACATTAGAATTAAAAAGTCGAGTAAAAAGGACAAAACTAAAATTATGCCCACTACCCTGAGGGTAAGAGGAGCGTTACCAGCAGCAAAACGATTAGTCATAGTTTTTCAAATTTGTGTGTTTCCGAGTGATTATCTTATTTAAAGTAACTTGAATATAGTTCCTATAACTGTTGTATGAAACTTATTTTATAAACCTACCTGTTACATAAAAACATCAGCCAAGTATATACTTCTTTGAGCCTGTCACTGCTAATCATTTGTTATGGAAACTGTCTTCTAAAAACACCAGGTAATTGAAGATACGAGGGTGAATGGAATGAAGGAATGAAGGAATATGAAGAGAAGATAAAGGAACAAATTGCATTTGTTTTCTTGATATTTACATTTCACTTTTTTATACTTTGTTCCCAAATCGGTAAATCCTCTGGAATATCTACATCAGCTAAAGGAGGTAAGTAGCTCAGTGATATTTTGAGCTTTTCGGCAATGTTCAGGGTTTGTTGTAATACTTGAGAGCTTCCCCAATTGATATTAACGAATAATTCCGGGATGAGGCGACACAAACCAATTAAGTAATAACCACCATCAATGGCTGGACCTAGTGTGAGATCATGTGTGTGCAGCTGCTTAAAAGCTTGGTTAAGAATGTAACAATTTATATTAGGGCAATCTATGCCAATGATTATTACTTGTGCTGCACCAGATTGAAAGGCATGAGCAAGCGATCGCGCCATGCGGGAACCTAAGTCACCGTCACCTTGACATTGGTAAGTTAAATCATATCCCAGCCAATCTTGCATGAGTTGCGAGTTACCACCGGCAAACCGTACTTCCCAAGAAATATCAGTGGTTTTTTGGAGTTCTCGAACCTGAAATATCGTATGTTCTGTCATCTGGCGTTGTAAATTGGCAGCACCAACAGCACCCAAGGCGGGTATGAGTCGGGTTTTGGTCTTTCCTGGTTCTGGGTAGCGAGTGAAAATAATTAAGTGCTGTTTGGCAATAGCTAATAATGATGTCAGCACGGGATACCTGAAGTAAGTAACTTAAGTTATGTTAATAGCAATATTGGCCATTATTCATAAGATATAGTAGTCTCAGGCAATGAAAAACCTCCCGGATATAGGGAGGTTACTGGGGTAATTACTCTTTTACAGGTAAATACTGAAAAATTTTTGGCAGTGTATACCTTATGCAGAAGCTTAGTAATGATTCAAATTAATTCCAGCTTCTTTGGCCATTGCTTCCAAGCCTTTGGTTTCTAGACTTTTGATGGCTTTGGTGGAAAGCTTCAATCTTACCCAACGATTTCCACCAGCCCACCAAACACGTTTGTCTTGCAGATTTGCGTGTTGAAGGCGTTTTGTACGACGGTGAGAGTGAGAAACGGCAAAGGCGTTATTGGCTTTTTTACCAGTTAGTTGGCAGCGACGAGACATAACAACTATCTCCAAGTTACTATCTTAATACAACCTTTCTATTCTAGTCTGCATCAGGCTTTAGTACACCTCTGTGGGAACCTTTAGGTTCCCACAGAGTTTTTTCGGGTTTTTATTTGCTGGCTTGTTCCGTCAACTTAGTAAGCACTTCGTTGGAACGCTCGACAAAAGATTTCATTCCTTGAGCGTCAAATCCTTTTTGAGTCATGAGTGCTAAATCATAGACGTGTTGGCAAATCATATTTACTAATGGATTTGTAGATGATTCACCATCAGTTTGAATGATACTACCTTGGTTGAGATTTACCAGATTTTGAATCAAGGGATGAGCTGTGTTTACCAACAAAATGTGCTCTTCAGGAAATTCTGCATTTTGCTGTTGCATGATGGCGTTCATTTCCCGCAGGCGACGCATAATTTCTGGTAATAGTACCATTGCTGGCGGTGTACCTTGGGGGTCATCTGATTTTAAGGCTTCGGTACGGATGTTAAGTTTCGGTTTGTTAAGGGATTTTTCAAATAATTCTTTGATTACCTCACTCTTGGTTTTGCTGGTTTTGGGGTCAATGATTTCGCTGGTTTTGTCTTGATCTAGTAGGGTGTTATCTAAATCTGAATCTACCCGGGTAAATTTGACATTGGAGTATTCCCGTTCTAGGAAGTTGATAAAGTGGGTGTCGATGAAGGAGTCCATAAAAAGGACTTCTAAGCCTTGATTTTTGTGGAGTTCTATGTATGTGGCTTGGGTTGCTTCATCTGTGCTGTAGAATACTCGGTTTTCGTGACGTTCTTTGTTACGTTCTAAGTAATCTTTGATAGTTGTGTATGGAAAAGTCGATGAGTTTGCAGAAACATCTTGCCATACATCGCCTTCGGCAGACTGAACTTCTACTGCTGGGGTTGCGGTTTTTTCACTGAGTTTGGCCGTAGTGCGAAAGATGATGATGTCTTGGATTTGTTTTTTAAATTTCTCGTCGTTGAGAACACCAAATTTGACGAATGTACCCAGATCCTTCCAAGCACTGATGTATTGTTCTAGGTGATCGCGGTATAGTTCTTTGAGGCGATCGCCTACTTTTTTGGCAATGTAATCTCCGATTTTCCGTACGGTGCGATCACCTTGCAATGCACTTCGGGAAACGTTCAAGGGAATATCAGTGCTATCAATTACACCCCGCATGGGCATCAGAAATTGCGGGATAATTTCCTCGCAGTTGTCGCTAACAAAAACTTGGTTGCAAAACAGTTTGATTTGCCCTTTAGTCACATCCACATCGGGGCGCATTTTGGGGAAATACAAAATCCCGTTGATGATGAAGGGGTAATCAGTATTTAAATGCACCCACAATAAAGGTTCTTCTTGAAATGGGTGCAGGTAGCGGTAAAATTCTAAATAATCTTCTTCAGTGAGGTTACTAGCAGATTCCCGCCAAGGGGCTTTTTGCTTGTTGATAACTTCACCTTCCAGTTTAATTGGCACTGGCATGAAGTCACAGTATGTCTTGACAAGATTCTTAATTCGTGCAGGTTCTAAAAATTCTTCTTCGTCTTCTTGCAGGGTCAGAGTAACAGTGGTACCGCGAGTGGTGCGGCTTGATTCATCTAAGGTGAAAGCTGGGGAACCGTCGCAAGTCCAGTGAACAGCTTGCCCTCCCTCTTTGTAGGAAAGAGTATCAATTTCTACTTTCTTCGCTACCATGAAGGAGGAGTAGAAACCTAAACCAAAGTGACCAATAATTGGCTGGTCTGATTTGCCTTCATACTTGTGAATAAACTCTTCAGCACTAGAAAAAGCTACTTGATTGATGTACTTTTTCACTTCCTCCGCTGTCATACCAATGCCGTTATCGCTAATGGAAAGACTTTTTTTATCTTTGTCGATAGCAATTAAGATTTCTGGTTCACTGGTATCTCCGGTAAATTCCCCGGCGCGGGATACCATATTTAGCTTTTGAATGGCATCTACAGCGTTGGATACCAATTCCCGCAAAAAGATTTGATGATCCGAGTACAGAGACTTCTTGATGATGGGGAAAATATTCTCAGTATGAATACTGATAGTGCCTTGTTCTAGCATAACCTTAGACTAATAAAATTTGCCTATTGTGAATTTTAAGGGCATAATGACGGCAATGGCTTGCCTGATCTGGGTTTGTTTACACCCTAATGCTGATGCGGATTTCCCTACTTAACCCATTTTAAGAACTACCTTTGATTTGTATTTTTCAAATAGTTAGGTTTTTTGATCCCATCTTTCAACTATTTTCTGCCAATTTTTCAACTTTGCTCTTTTTGCAGTGAGGACTTCACTCCCCACTACAAACCTTTTTACTCCAACACCTTGACAATGGATGATGAGAGAGTAACTTTCATGGACATTGTTTTACTAAAAGTTAAACCCTGCTCTCCTTTATCAATGAAAATCGTGTCCCCAGAAATAAAAGTATTTTCTAACAACTTGGTGGCTAGAGGGTTTTCTACTTCTCGCTGAATTGCCCGCTTCAGTGGACGTGCGCCGTAAACGGGATCATAGCCAGCTTCTACTAAATAATCACAGGCACCAGCTGATATTTCAAAAGATATTTTTTGCTCACGCAGTAGTTTTTCTACCCGTTTTAGTTGTATGCGGATGATATGGCGCATTTCTGAACGGGTGAGGGCATGGAATATGATGATATCATCTACCCGATTAAGAAATTCCGGGCGGAAGTGCGATCGCAGGGCATTTGTTACTCGCGTCTGCATCATTTCATACTTACTATCATCACCAGAAACATCTAAAATATATTCACTGCCGATGTTACTTGTCATTACTATGACGGTGTTACGAAAATCTACGGCTCTGCCCTGTGAGTCGGTAATTCTTCCATCATCTAACACCTGTAATAGAATATTAAACACATCAGGGTGTGCTTTTTCCACTTCATCCAGCAGCACCACCGAATAGGGATGACGGCGAACAGTCTCGGAAAGTTGACCGCCTTCTTCGTAACCCACATATCCGGGAGGCGCACCCACTAGCCGGGATACTGAGTGTTTTTCCATATACTCCGACATATCCAAACGTACCAAAGCGTCATCAGAATCAAAGAGAAACTGGGCTAAAGCACGGGCTAATTCGGTTTTACCTACCCCTGTAGGCCCCAGGAACAAAAATGAACCAATGGGACGACCCGGGTCTTTCATCCCCGCACGGGCGCGACGAATTGCAGCAGATACTGCGGCCACTGCTTCCTGTTGTCCAATTACTCTTTGGTGCAAATGATTTTCTAGTTGCAGTAATTTTTGCCGTTCTGACGCTAACAAGCGATTAACAGGTATACCAGTCCATTTAGCCACAATTTCGGCAATATCAGCTTCTGTCACTTGTTCTCGCAGCAGAGTAGAACCTTGATTTTGAATTTCTAACAGTTGCGCTTCTTTGGCTTCGCGATCGCGCTGCACGCCTTCTAATTTGCCATACTTTAATTGAGCCGCTTTATTCAAATCATAAGCCCGTTCTGCTTGCTCAATTTGTACTCGAAGGGCATCTTCTTCTTTCTTGAGGATGCTGATGGCCTCTAGTAGCTGTTTTTCACCTTGCCATTGCTCATTAAATTTTTGCTGTTTAATAGTTAAAGAAGCAATTTCTTGCTCAATGCGCTGAAAACGCTCTCTAGCTGGGCCTGTTTCCTTTTCTTCTCCAGCCAATGATAGCTTTTCCATTTCTAGCTGCATCAGGCGGCGGTCGATGGCTTCTAGTTCCGCCGGTTTGGAGGTAATCTCCATTTTCAACTGGGCGGCCGCTTCATCTACCAAGTCTATGGCTTTATCTGGCAAGAAGCGATCGCTGATGTAACGTGCTGATAAAGTTGCAGCTGCAACTAAAGCCGAGTCAGAAATTTTGACATTGTGGTGAACTTCGTAGCGTTCTTTTAATCCCCGGAGAATGGAAATAGTATTTTCAACACTAGGCTGGTCTACAAATACCTGCTGAAAAC
The DNA here is from genome assembly GCF_029891685.1 of Umezakia ovalisporum Ak1311. Taxonomy (NCBI): domain Bacteria; kingdom Bacillati; phylum Cyanobacteriota; class Cyanophyceae; order Nostocales; family Nodulariaceae; genus Umezakia; species Umezakia ovalisporum. The sequence goes on from NZ_JANQDJ010000050.1 coordinate 9,525, forward strand.
GCCGTTCTAGAGCAGCATCTTTTTCAATGTGTTTACGGTATTCATCCAATGTAGTTGCGCCAATACAGCGCAGTTCTCCCCGGGCTAACATCGGTTTAAGTAAATTCCCTGCATCCATAGCCCCTTGTTGATTAGAACCAGTACCAACAACGGTGTGCAGTTCATCAATAAATAAGACAATTTGACCGTTAGATTCCGTCACTTCCCTGAGCACAGCTTTGAGGCGTTCTTCAAACTCCCCGCGCAATTTAGCCCCAGCAATTAAGCTACCGATATCTAAAGAAATCAACTGGCGGTTTTTCAGAGATTCTGGCACATCACCATTCACCATCCGCTGTGCTAAAGCTTCAGCTATGGCGGTTTTACCCACACCTGGTTCACCAATTAGCACTGGGTTATTCTTACTTCGGCGAGATAACACCTGAATTACCCGGCGAATTTCGTCATCCCGTCCAATTACTGGGTCTAATTTTCCTGCTTTGGCTTGTTCTGTTAAATCTCTGCCAAATTTTTGCAAGGCTTCATAGCGAGATTCTGGGTTTTGGTCTGTGACTTTTTGGCTACCACGAACACTTTTAATCTGTGCTTCTAACTTGGCGGTATCCACGTTAAAACCTTTAAGTATCCGCCGTCCGATCCGTTCATCATCAGCAAAAGCCAGAATGAGATGCTCTACAGAAATGTAGGCATCCTGCATTTTCAGTTTAATTTCTGAAGCTCGGTCGAGTAAAGTATCTAAGTGACGGCCAAGATAAAGCTGATCACTTTTACCGACTTTTGGTTGACGCTGAGTAAAAGCTTCTAATTGCTGTTGCAAGCGCATGGGGTCAACCTCAGCGCGAGCAAAAATGCGGATAGCTAAACTGGTGGGTTCTTGTAAAAGGGCAATTATTAAATGTTCAACATCTAGTTGCTGTTGTTGATATGCACGGACTATATCCTGAGATTTAACAATTGCTTCCCAGGCTGTATCAGTAAATTTATTGGGATCTGTAGGCTGCATCTTTAAAGATTTTAGATTTAGGATTTTTGGGAAAGTTGCTGGGGGGTTTCTCTTTTTAGCCAGCTTTCCCAGATAGATGTTTGATCTGGGAATGGACTAGAAGTCTCCAACGCCATCGCCTCCGGGACTGCGATCCCCGCAATGGCGGGTTTCCTTGTCAGTGGCTGCTAATGAGAATAGTGTTATCTCATGTTCATATTTTTCCAGTACCCACCCCCAAAACATTATCTAAACATTAACAATGTATACTAGTGTGTATCTGCGGTGGCAAATCTGGGATTCTTAATTGATAAGAGTTTGACCCTTGACTTATATTTCTAATTTAAACGAAACTATGGTTAAGTACTAAGAAATTAAATCCTAAGTCCATGCCAGTATTACCTGACTCTAGCATAGTTGAGCTTTTATCTTTACGAACAAGTCAACTGATGGCACAGTCAGCGTTTATGATTGTTATAACTTTCTGCTGGGAAGGTATCGCCATGCATCTCCACAATATTAGCGACAATTGACACCCCCACCCATAATTCCCTCAACTTTTATCACAGCACTGCTATCTACCTGTGGGAAATAATCAAAGACATAAGGCAAAAACTCTCGATTAATTTCCTTACCCGTATCACTGACTCTGACTTGACCTTAACCGTCAACCTACTCGAGTTCAACTGTTATTTTTTTATTTTCTCTTCTTAAATTATTACCCACGCCACAAAAATAATTGCTCATTTACTCATGTCTTGCTGACTAAACAGTAACAATTCAACTTGAAGTTGAGAAAAATATTCCATAAATTACTTGACTAAGACAGAAAAAATATTTAATAAATAAACCACTAGTCCACTGAGAATTAACCGCCATAAACAAGTCAAAAGCATCCTATTTTACAACTGCGACAGATGTAAATTAAGTCAAACAAGCAGCCCAGCTAAGTATTAATTTTTCCCAAAACTTTTGATTAACCAGGGAATTATAACTAATTAGCTGGACTTGAAATAACTACCAACCTTGATCCGCTTGTTCTAATACGTAAGCAGCTACATTTTCTATCTGCGCTGTTTTTAAACGACCTCGAAAGGCAGGCATAGCATTTTTACCATTGGTAACTTGACTAATAATCGCTTGTTCTGAGTTCAATCCGTACTTTTCTAAGTCACTCTTTTTCAAAGTTTTATTAGCTTTAACTAGATTTTTACCACCCATATGACAACTAGCACAATTAGCACTAAATATTTTGGCTCCACTAGCAGTATCTGCCGCTAAAGCTGGACTACCAAAAGTAAAGGTAAAGACAGTTATGCCTAAAAGTACCAGGCAAATAATTTTTTTCATCTCTTGTTCTCTCTGCAAAACGGCTAACTTTGTAAAAGACTTTCCATAATTTTCAATTGAATTAGTTGCCAAGGTCAAAAGACAAGCCGTCAAACTTAAGAAAAGCCCAGGGAAAACGGAACAAGCAAAAATAAATAACACACCAAAATCTGGCAATAAAAAAGTTTGTAAATGTTCTTACTTGGGCTTCAGCCTTATCTTAATAATCAATCTTCAAGTTTTATTTGCTAATTGTTGCATGGCCTTTTCTGTGACACGACAGATTCGCCAATCATTTAAAATATTAGCGCCCATACTGCGATAGAATGCTTGTGCTGACTCGTTCCAATCCAGCACACTCCATTCTAAACGTCCACAATTCCTTTCTATAGCTATTTGCGCTAGTTTAGACAAAAGAGCCTTACCAATACCTTGACGGCGGTATTGTGGTAAAACAAACAAATCTTCCAAATAAATTCCTGGCTTAGTCAAAAAGGTGGAATAATTATAAAAAAACAGGGCAAAACCAACAACTTGCCCTGGATATTCTGCTAATACTGCCTCAACATACTTTGGGGATCCAAACAAATGCTCTTTCAGAGCCAAAGCATCCCCAGTTACCGCCTGAGATAATTGCTCGTACTCAGCAAGCCCCTTAATTAAATCAAACAGTACGTTGCTATCAGCTGGTTGAGCAAAGCGCAAAATCAAATCACTAGAAGAACTCATGAGTCCATAATCCATAATCCATAGTCCATATTCTATAGTCAATTCTGTAAGTTTTTTGACTAATAATTCATGGCTACAGACATCATTAAGGACTTACCATGAACTAGCCCCCGGATAAGTCCGGGGGTTTCAACTTAATTGTTAAATTAACCATCCTTTTAAGCGCTTGGCGATGTGGGGACGGCGTAACTTTCGCATAGCTTTACTTTGAATTTGTCGCACTCGTTCACGGGATAAATTAAACATATTGCCCACTTCTTCTAAGGTACAAGGTTCGCTGGTTGTCAAACCGTAGCGCAAAGAAATCACGTCTTTCTCCCTTGGAGTTAGCACATCACCCAAAACATCCCAAATCTCCTGACGCATCATGTTTTCATTCATTTTTGCTTCTGGAGACAGGTTATCTTCGTCTTCTAGCAAATCCATTAATTCTGTGTCTTCCTCTTTACCGACACGGTGATTAAGAGAAAGTGCTTGTCGTCTGAGCTGTTGTAATTGCCGCAGTTGTTGGACAGTAACTTCCAAAGCTTCTGCCATTTCCCCTTCGTTGGGATTACGACAGAGTTTTTGCTTGAGTTCTCGTTGCGCTTTTTTGAGTTTGTTAAGTTTTTCAACAATGTGGATTGGTAAACGAATGGTTCGGGCATCATTGGCTATCGCCCGCGTAATTGCTTGTCTAATCCACCAATAGGCGTAAGTAGAAAACTTGTATCCTTTATCTGGATCAAATTTTTCTGTAGCCCGATTTAAACCCATAGCGCCTTCCTGAATTAAATCCAGAAAAGGTACACCCCGATTCAGGTAGCGCTTGGCAATGGACACCACTAATCTCAGGTTTGAGCGAATCATTTTTCGTTTCGCCACTCTGCCTTGATATAAGCGATTTTCTAGTTGCTTTTCTGTCATTTCTAGCTGGGAGGCTACTTGTAACTTACTGGTTTGCTGTCCCATCTCTAATTCCAAAGCAGCTTGTAATTCCCTAACTTCCTCGAGAAACCGGACTCGCCGTGCTAACTCTACCTCTTCGTCGGGTTTTAACAACGGATAGCGCGCCATTTCTTTAAAAAACGCGCCGACAGCATCATCATGCTCAGTTTTGTTGTATCCTGAAGGCCGAGCTGCCGCCATATCATCCCCATCTCGTTCCTCTGTTTCCAGATTTTCCATGATTGAGTTTTCTGACTCCATCACTGGTTCTAGAAGTTCGAGTGGGTGTTCCTCATGTTCGGCAGTAGTTTCCAGTATTTCCATTGTTCCCAATTCAGCAATGTTCATAGTTTCCTTTAGGGATTTTTGCTTTGTTTGGTACATCATTTAGTGACAGCCGCTTGCTTGAAGGTTAGTAGTTTTCCCTAACAAACAAATGCACCCCTTTGTCAGAAAAATACATCTTCTTGCTAATTGCTTATTCATTAGTGAAAACCAGTCCCTGGCTGTCATTTTTTGGTTCCTGTTAGATAGAACCTCTAACAAATACTGGTTTTTGCACCCAAAAACTATCTTCTCAGGTTCCAACAGAGATATTCCTTATTTTTTTCTTAATACCCAAATCTGTCAAATACCTTCAACCTTTATCCACCTTAACAAATAAAAAAAACTTAGGCTTTATACCCCCCTAGCTTAATCTTTTATATAGTTACATAAATTTTTAAGCTTGACAGGTGAGAAATTATTACAGAAATTATAGTCTGGCTTTAGTTTCCGTGCTGATTTAATCAAACTTCCTCAATGACGCGGGTTGACTAGTTTAATTTTCTGGAATAATTTATTTGTATAAAAGCATCTCACATACACAAAGAGTTGAATATCTATCAAGGGGCTGAAAAACCATATGTCCTATTTAGTAGTTAGTCAGTCCATTTGCAGCAATCTCAGGAAAGATAATTATATGTTTTATAGTGAAGTTTAAATATTTATGCCACCTATTGTTAAGACAAAATTGTCTGGTAAATTACATATAATTAAAATTATCAAGTATTATAGGGAACAAAAGTATTAAGAAATACAGTTTACCTCGAAAAATAAAGACTTTTTATAAAGTTAAGTAAACTTGAAAGAACTAAGTAAAAGTAATAAAAACATTTGTTGATAAAAAGAGAAAAATATGTATAAAAATAGCATTAATTTAGTCAAATTCGTAGTTGCTGAACCTGGGGAAACTTACCAGTCGGAAAATTTGAATCATTGGATTGAAGTTCTGGTAGACTGTCCAGGCACTACGGGACTATTTACTTATCGGTTACCGAATCATTTAAAAATAAAACCCGGTGATATTTTAAGTGTACCATTTGGTACACAAAAAGTGGGAGCGATCGCCATTCGTTTATTGATAAAACCCAATATTGACTTACCGGCAGAAAAAATCCGAGAAGTAGAAGATATAGTCAGCGAAGGATTCTTCCCCAATAACTATTGGGAATTATTAAATCGAGTCGCTGCATATTACTATACGCCTTTAATTCAGGTAATCAGGGTAGCATTACCACCAGGATTGCTGGGGCGCTCCCAACGTCGCATCCGCTTGCTCCCAGACACAGAAATAAAAAGACAAATTTCCTCATCTCTGGCTTTCCTTAGTCCTGCAGCCCAGCAAGTTTTAAACCTTTTACAAAGTCAAGCAGCAGGAGATTATAGTTTCGTCTACTTACAACAAAAAATAAAAACAGCCTATAAAGGTGTAGGAGAATTGTTGCGATTTGGGTTAGTGGAAAGTTATTTAGAGCCACCGCGATTAAATCGACCAAAACGACAAAAAGCCGTCACATTGATTGGTGCTATTGATGATGATTTAAGTAGTCGCCAACGAGAAATTTTAGAGGTATTACGGCGTAGTGGCGGAGAATTATGGCAAAGTGAATTATTGCAAATTTCTCATACTAGTTCCACTACTCTAAAGACAATGGCAGAAAAAGGCTACATCGTCATCGAAGAGAAAGAAGTGTTGCGAACAGAACAGGGACTAGCATTAGCTCAAGATAGCCCGAAAACTTTAAATACTTACCAAGCAAATGCCTTAACCACCATACAAGCCTTAAATGGATTTGCCCAAGTGTTGTTGCACGGGATCACAGGTTCAGGCAAAACAGAAGTATATTTACAAGCGATCAACCCTCTGCTCAATCAAGGAAAATCGGCCTTGATCTTAGTTCCAGAAATTGGACTCACGCCCCAGCTAACAGACCGTTTCCGGGCTCGTTTCCGGGGTAAGGTAAGGGTTTATCATAGCGCCCTTTCCGAAGGAGAACGTTATGACACTTGGCGACAAATGCTCACCGGAGAACCGCAAATTGTGATTGGAACTCGCAGCGCTATTTTCGCCCCATTACCCAACTTAGGTTTAATCATATTGGACGAAGAACACGACAGCAGCTTTAAACAAGATTCTCCTATTCCCACCTACCACGCCCGCACCGTCGCCCAATGGCGAGCCGAATTAGAAAACTGTCCTTTAGTGTTAGGTTCCGCCACCCCTTCATTAGAAAGTTGGGTAAGTCTAACAAACACCTCAATTCCCACTCCCCATTCTTATTACCTGTCCCTCCCGGAACGCATTTACTCCCGCCCATTACCGCCAGTGCAATTAGTAGATATGCGGCTAGAGTTACAGCAGGGAAATCGCTCTATATTTAGCAGGCCTCTACAAGCAGCTTTACATGAATTACAAGAAAAGCAACAACAGGGAATTTTATTTATCCATCGTCGGGGACACAGTACTTTTGTCTCTTGTCGCAGTTGTGGATATGTGATTGAATGTCCCCACTGTGATGTCTCACTATCCTATCACCACAGCGAAGAAGGAGCACCGCAGTTACTACGTTGCCATTATTGTAACTATACGCGTTTACATCCCCAGCACTGTCCCGAATGCAGTTCCCCTTACCTGAAATTCTTTGGTAGCGGTACTCAGCGCGTAGCTCAAGAATTAGCAAAACAGTTCCCACAGTTGAGTTTTATCCGTTTTGACAGCGATACCACTCGCAACAAAGGCGCACACCGTACCCTACTGACTCGATTTGCTAACGGTGAAGCTCATTTATTAGTGGGGACACAAATGATCACTAAAGGTTTAGACTTACACCAGGTAACATTTGTTGGTGTTGTTTCTGCGGATGGTTTGCTGCATTTATCAGACTATCGCGCCAGTGAACGCGCTTTTCAAACCCTGACTCAGGTAGCTGGCCGTGCCGGTAGAGGCGATGACCCTGGCAAAGTGATTGTGCAAACTTACACACCAGAACATCCGGTAATTGCGGCAATGCAACAACATGATTATCAGTCTTTTTGCCAAACCGAATTAGAACAACGTCAGGCACTGAATTATCCCCCCTATGGACGGTTAATTTTATTGCGCTTAACTAGTTTAGATCCTATTCAAGTACAGAACACGGCTCAAATCATTGCCACAGCTTTAAGTTCTAGCCAGGAATTTGAAATCCTCGGCCCAGCTCCAGCTAATGTAATGCGGGTAGCTAACCGTTATCGCTGGCAAATATTACTCAAGTTTCCTCCCGATGCTTTGCCACAGTTACCTGATTGGGACTCAGTGCGATCGCTTTGTAGTGATTCTGTGAGTTTAACTATAGATATAGATCCGTTAAATATACTGTGATAAGTACAACTTTAACAGAGAATGCTCAAGGCGGAGGGTTCACCCGTCTCTCCTGTGAGCACATAAGCTCCAACCATAGCGTCAGCTTAGTTGGACTAGTTCACTCCCCAAGCTAACAGTATATGAAGCGGTTTGACGCTTATTGACCAGTGACTATTGAAGTTTATTCTTCCAAAATAATTATTTCTACCCAAAAAGCTAAATATGCAATATAATTCTTTGCTGACTTTAATTTTAGTTTAACTTAATGAATAATTAGTGTAAATACATACATTTTTTACGGCTTATGTAATAAATTACTCTTGGTCTATCATGTATTTTAAATTGGCAACCATAACCAAGTCATCTTCACAAGTCATATCACAGTATATTAAAAGTATTTTTTACGGAAAGTTGCAAAAAAAACTGATAAGTATTCATAACGGCAAAAAAACAATTGAACTGAGGTTAAATATAAGAGACATTACCCAAATGGACATGATTTAATTGCCAAGTAATTCATGGGATATATCTAAATAATTAGTTTTCATCATTAAAATTTAATTGAGTACAAAATAAATGGGACAAGGTTTTTTGCAAATCAGCTTAACGCTGTGTATTGTTGTAGCAATAGTTCCAGTTTTGGGAAGATATATGGCGCTTGTTTTTTCGGGAGAAAGAACACTACTTGACCCCTTAATGAACCCCATAGACCGTAGCTTCTTTGTTTTAACGGGTGTGGCGAACAAAGATGATATGACGGGTTGGGAGTATATTCGGGCAGTAATGTATAGCAACATATGTATGAGTATTTTAGTATATACATTAATATTTTTTCAAAGATTACTACCCTGGAATCCCAATGGTTTTGATGCCCCCACCTGGGATATATTACTACATACAGTAGTTTCATTTGTAACTAATACTGGACAGGAACACTATACAGGCGAAATAACCTTAAGCTATTTTAGCCAAGTAGCAGCTTTAGGCTTTTTAATGTTCACCTCAGCAGCCACAGGTTTAGCGGTAGGAATTGCCTTTATTCGTGGCTTAACAGGCAAAAAACTGGGCAACTTTTACGTTGATCTGACTCGTGCCATTACTAGGATATTACTACCAATCTCAGTAATTGGAGCCATGGCTTTAGTTTTTTGTGGTGTGCCGCAAACATTAGATGGAACCCTAGTTGTGCAAACCTTGGAGGGGAGGACTCAATATATTGCTAGAGGGCCAGTAGCCTCCTTTGAGATGATTAAAATGTTGGGTGACAACGGCGGTGGTTTTTTTGGCGTTAACTCAGCCCACCCTTTTGAAAATCCCAATGGGGCTGCTAATTTAATGGAAATCATCGCGATGATTGCCATTCCAGCATCGTTAATTTACACCTACGGCATTTTTGTTAAAAATATCAAACAGGCTTGGTTGATATTCTGGATGATATTTGTAGTGTTTGTCATCCTCACTTGGTTAGCAATCAGCGCAGAACAACAAGGTAATCCCCTTGTCAATAGCATATTGGAATCACAAGAACCTAATTTAGAGGGTAAAGAAATTCGATTGGGTGTGATACAAACAGCACTCTGGGCAGTGATCACCACCGCCACCATGTGCGGTGCAGTGAACGGGATGCAGGATTCCTTAATGCCACAAGGACTATTTTCAACTTTATTTAACTTATTCCTACGTATTATCTGGGGAGATCAAGGAACTGGGACAGCTTACCTATTTATTTACCTAATTCTCGGTGTGTTCTTAACAGGGTTAATGGTGGGACGCACGCCAGAATTTTTAGGACGCAAAATTGAACGCCCAGAAATTATCCTTACCAGTGTAGTATTGCTGATTCATCCAATTGTGGTTTTAATTCCCACTGCCATTGCATTGGCTTATCCTAATTCCCTATCTGGGATTACTAACCCCGGATTTCACGGCATTTCCCAAGTAGTTTATGAATATGCTTCAGCTAGTGCCAATAATGCCTCGAGCCTACAGGGATTGGACAACAATACCCTGTGGTGGAATTTAAGTACTTGTTTCAGTATGCTTGCAGGACGCTACATTCCGGTCACTGGCATTTTGCTACTAGCCCACAGTATGTCTCGTAAACCAACAATCCCTCAAACCCCCAGTAATCTGAAAACAGATTCGTTGTTATTCACGATTGCTACAGCTGGATTAGTGGTGATTTTGGGAATGTTGGCTTTCTTTCCTGTATTGGCTTTAGGTCCCATTGCCGAGGGTTTTAAACTAGCTTCCGGTAGTTAGAAGGGCGTGGGACAAACTTGGGGACAGAGAAGCCAAGGGGAAGAAACTACGAAATCCCATTCCTCAGTCCCCAGTCCCTATTCCCCATTTTCTATTCCCCATTCCCCACTCCCCAGATAAAATGAACCTCGCACCTGCTTCTAAAGCTAAATCATCACGTTTTCGTTCTGGCGATCGCCGCCAAGCCGTCAAAAAACCGAAGATAAATACCAAAAAACTGTATCTCAGAGCTGTTAGAGATGCTTTTGTCAAACTTAATCCCGGGTATGCAATTAAAAATCCAGTGATGTTTTTGGTATGGCTGGGGACAATTCTCACCCTAGTATTCACTATTGATCCGAACTTATTTACCCCAGCCCAAGAAAATAACCCACAACTTTTGTACGGCTTATTAACAGTAATTTTGTTGCTGACTGTTTGGCTGGCTAATTTTGCAGAAGCATTGGCTGAAGGAATGGGTAAAGCCCAAGCCGACGGCTTACGATCCAGGAACTTACAGACAACAGCCAAAAAACTGGCTCCCGATGGTACCATTTTCGCAGTTCCTTCCACTAGCCTCAGACAAAATGACACCGTTTATTTAATAGCAGGGGATATCATTCCTGCTGATGGTAAAATCATCATGGGTGTAGCTTCGGTGGATGAGTCAGCGATTACTGGCCAAACAATACCGATCCTCAAAGAATCAGGCTCGGATGTCACCGACTCGGTGATTGGTGGCACGCGTATTATTTCCGATGAACTAATTGTTCGCATCACATCTGACCCAGGTAAAGGGTTTATTGACCAGATGATTGCTTTGTTAGAAGGAAAAAAACGCAGCAAAACACCCAATGAAACGACCTTAACAATCTTCTTAGCAGTTTTGGGCTTAGTTTGTTTGTTGTCGGTGGCCACCTTACCCGTATTTGCTTACTATGTGGAAAATCCCATCACTGTACCAATTTTGATCGCTCTTTTGGTAGCAGTGATGCCCACTACTATCAGCGGATTATTAAGTGCAGTTGGTATTGCTGGGATGAATCGAGTTGTCCAGTGTAATGTCATTGCCACTTCTGGACAGGCCGTGGAAATTTGTAGCGATGTCAATACCTTAATTCTCGACAAAACAGGCACCATCACCCTTGGCAATCGTTTGGCAGAAGAGTTTATCCCCATCAATGGCCATTCATTAGAGGAAATGGCTCATATAGCTTTGGCCGCAAGTATCTTTGATGACACACCTGAAGGAAAATCAATTATCCGACTCGCACAAAGACATGGCGCAAAATTTGATTATGATGCCAACCAATCAGTAAAAGTAGAATTTACCGAGGAAAACCAAATCAGTGGCACCAACTTGCCAGGGGGGCGTGAAGCCCGTAAGGGAGCAGTAGGAGCAATTAAAGAATTTATCCGTCTTTGCAATGGACAAGCACCCCCAGAACTGAATGCTGTCTACGAAAGAATTTCCCACCAAGGAGGTACACCCTTAGCAGTTTGTCTAGATCAAGAAATTTATGGTGTGATTTATCTGAAAGACATTATTAAACCCGGTATCCAAGAGCGTTTTCAGCAGTTACACCGGATGGGGATCAATACTATTATGCTCACTGGCGATAACTTAATTACTGCATCTGTCATTGCCCAAGAAATAGGAGTAAATGACTTTATTGCTGAAGCTACACCAGAGGATAAAGTTAATGTGATTCACAGACAACAAGCCGCAGGTGCAGTAGTCGCTATGACAGGAGACGGCACTAACGATGCTCCTGCACTGGCAAAGGCTAATGTTGGTATTGTCATGAATACGGGTACTCAAGCGGCTAAAGAAGCAGCCGATATTATAGATTTGGACTCTGATCCCACAAAATTGATTGATATCATCAGTATTACTAAACAATTACTCGCTACCCGTGGGGTTTTGACTGCGTTTTCCCTTGCTAATGATATTGCTAAATACTTTGCAATTATCCCACTCATTATTACCAGCGCTAATCTGCAAAGTTTGAATTTTATGAATTTGTCAAGCGCTAATTCCGCTGTATTATCAACACTAATTTATAATGCTTTAATTATTCCGGCTTTAATTCCCTTAGCTCTCAGAGGTGTGCAGTTAAAATACCTGAAATCTAATCAACTGCTACAACGCCATATTTTGATTTATGCTTTGGGTGGGTTAATTGTACCGTTTATCGCAATTAGGTTAATAGATATGCTAATTGCGGCAACAGAGTGGGTATAAAAATTAGACAATAGAAATTTTTATGACTTTTATTGAAGAATTTATCAAAGCTATTCGCATGACTTTTTTGCTGTGGTTACTAACGGCAATTATCTATCCCTTGGCAATTTTGATCACGGGTCAAGCCTTGTTTCCATTTCAAGCTAATGGCAGCATTATGGTGAATGTAGAAGCACAACCAATTGGTTCGACTTTGATTGGGCAAAGATTTACATCGGATCGTTATTTTCACAGTCGTCCCAGTAGTGTGAAATATAGCCAAGGAGAACAGGCAAGCCCCACTGGTATATCAGGGGGTAGTAATCTTGCTCCTAGCAATCCAGCACTGCTAGATCGAATTGTCAAACAGACAAATAAATTTCGAGAAGAAAATATTCAACCCACTGCTGACTTAATTTATACTTCTGGTTCTGGCTTAGACCCACATATTTCTTTGCAAGCAGCAAGGGAGCAGTTGGGGCGAGTTGCTAGCGCCCGTGGTATACAAGACGATGAAATATTACCTTTAATTAATAGATATACTGATGGTAGATTTCTGTGGATTTTTGGTGAGCCGGGAGTCAATGTGCTGCGATTGAATTATGCTCTTGACCTACAAGAAATTAACCGTCAGTAAACAAGACAGGGTTTATTTTCTAAATGTAGGATAGAAAATAAACACTCAACTATGAACCAGGTAGATTATCTCCGAATTAGCCTTATTGATCGCTGTAACTTTAGTTGTCAGTATTGTATGCCAGAGGAGGCAGAACTAGATTATCTCCTGAAGGAACAATTATTAACTGATGAGGAACTACTGACGCTGATTCAAGAGGTATTTATTCCTGTGGGTTTTACCCGGTTTCGGTTGACGGGTGGGGAACCATTGCTACGCCCCCGTGTAACAAGGTTGGTCAGGGCCATCGCTTCATTACCTCAAACCCAAGACCTTTCTATGACTACTAATGGATTTTTATTAGCCCAGCAAGCACAAAACCTCTACGATGCTGGTTTACGTCGTATAAATATTAGCCTGGATTCCTTGGATTCAGACACCTTTGACCAAATCATCGGTCATCGTGGTCGTTCTCGTTGGCAACAAGTTTGGCAGGGTATTCAAGCTGCCCATAGAGTGGGATTTGACCCTTTGAAGCTGAATGTAGTGGTAATTCCCGGTGTTAATGATGACGAAATTCTCGATTTAGCTGCCTTAACTATTGATCAGCAGTGGCACGTCAGGTTTATTGAATTTATGCCCATTGGTAATGGAGATTTATTTGCTGATCGCGGTTGGGTATCTTCAGAAGACCTGCGCCAACGCATCCGCCATCGTTGGGGCTTGACAAAATCTCAAATTCGTGGATGTGGTCCTGCCGATGTATTTCAAATTCCAGGCGCGAAGGGAACCCTGGGATTTATTAGTCAAATGTCAGAATGTTTTTGCGATCGCTGTAACCGGATGCGTTTTTCCGCTGATGGTTGGTTACGTCCCTGTTTATTAAATGAAACTGGGCAAATTGATTTAAAAACGGCCCTGCGTGCTGGTGTTAGCACCGTTGAACTAGAAAAGCAAGTCAGAGAGTTATTGGCAATAAAGCCAGAAATTAACTACAAAGGCCGCGACTCTGGTACTGCGGGTGTTTATAGCCGTACCATGTCGCAAATTGGTGGTTAGTCATTGGTTAATCCCTCTCCTTTCTCAGGAAAGGGATGGAGTGAGGTTCTGTACTTGATTAAATCCGCAATCCAATGACCAAATACCAACAACTAGGCTTGACGTGAGTAGTATTCCACCACGAGCAGTTCATTGACTTGTAATGCCACCCATTCTCGCTCAATGACACTGTTAACTTTGCCTGTCAACTTAGCTTTATCAAATTCTAGATGACTAGGCAGATTGGCTAAACCGGGATATTGCAAATTGTTTTCTACCAACTTGCGGGAAGCTTCACTGTCTCTGACTGCAATTACTTCACCCGGACGGCACTGATAGCTGGGAATATTTACTCTTCGACCATTAATTGTTACATGGCCGTGACTTACCAGCTGGCGAGCAGCTGGAATCGTTGGAGCCATACCCAAGCGAAAAACGGTATTATCCAAGCGCATTTCTAGCAGTTGTAGCAGCACTTGTCCGGTAGAACCGGTCACACGTCTAGCTTTACGCACATAGCGCAGCAGTTGTTTTTCGGTTAAACCGTAGTTCATCCGAATTTTTTGCTTTTCTTCTAGACGGACTGCATATTCAGTGCGTTTTTTGCGGTTCTGACCATGTTGGCCTGGTGGATAGGCCCTTCTAGGACTTTTGCGACTTAATCCTGGCAATTCGCCTAGGCGACGTACAATTCTGAGGCGTGGCCCTCTATATCGGGACATGAGTTTCCTTAATCTAATCCTGTTAAATTTTACCCAGACATTCAGTTTTGACACTTTCCCGATTATAAATCAGGAAATTCTTGGTTCTCAGAAACTGCTGACTTTGACACGACTTATCAAAGTGGAAACATTTTCTCCCCAAGCATAAAATCCGGATTGTCCTGCCGTACTCTCTCAAATTGGTTTTTTTCGTTTACTGACATCTTGCACCCAGCCCTGGAGACTAGAAAACGCGGGCTAACAAACTAAGTCCGCCTGCGCTGACTAATACAGAATCAAGGTTGTGAACTCACTTAGGCAGGGTTGATTCCGGGATGGTTCCGTGACTGACCCTTGCCTGGTGCAAGATATGAGTTTATTTAATCGCGTAGATTACGCAATCACGCAGTATTCCAACTCGGAAATACCCTTTACGTTGTCTACTTATCTCACATTCTGACTATTCTACCACCATTAGCCTCACCATCAATCCCTTGACATCAATTTTGGGTTTTGTTTCACGGACAAGGAGGGTAGCTGGAACAAGAAAAACTTGCAATACTCGCACTCGCTGTGTACGCTTTGCAAACGGCAATCTAAAATTTAAAATTAGCACGGTCAGGGGTTATAGTCTTCTTTACCTAAATTTACATATTTTATTTTTCAGGTTGATAAAAATGGTGAAAATAACTGCGCGTAAATTTGTGGGTCGAGAAAATGTTTATGATATTGGGGTTGAGCACCACCATAATTTTGCGATTAAAAATGGTTTGATAGCCTCGAATTGTTTCAATAAGTCCCATTCAACTGCCTATGGATATGTCACTTATCAAACAGCATATTTAAAAGCTAATTATCCGTTAGAGTATATGGCGGCACTGTTGACAGCCAACAGTGGTGATACAGATAAAGTGCAGAAATATATTAATAACTGCGCGAATATGGGTATCACAATAGATCCCCCAGATATTAATCGTTCTGGACTAGATTTTACACCAGCGGGCGGAAAAATTTTATTTGGATTGTCAGCCGTGCGAAATGTCGGACAAAATGCGATCGCTTGTATTTTGTCAGCGAGAAACGAGGGTGGAGATTTTCAATCACTGGCTGATTTTTGTGATGGTGTGGATCTGCGTGTTGTAAACCGCCGGACTGTGGAATCATTGATTCACTGTGGAGCCTTTGACAAAATTGAAGCAAACCGTAAACAATTAATTCATGATTTAGAATTAGTTTACGATTGGGCTCAGTCCCGTGCTAAAGATAGGGCTAGTGGTCAAGGAAATTTGTTTGATTTATTAGGTGGTAGTTCTGCTAATACTAATCATCAAATAGCAAGTAGTACTTTTGAAGCTGTTCCCAAAGCTCAACCTGTGCCAGATTTTCACCCACAGGAAAAGTTACGCATGGAAAAAGAATTGCTGGGATTTTATGTGTCAGATCATCCATTAAAATCTTTAGGGCAAGCAGCATCACTGCTAACTGCTATTAACCTTGCACAACTTAATGAACAAAAAGACGACACAAAAATCTGTGCGGTCATCATGCTGAATAATGTGAAAAAAGTGATGACAAAAAAAGGCGAGCAAATGGCAATTTTACAAATAGAAGATTTAACCACACAATCTGAAGCAATTGTTTTTCCAAAAATTTATGAGCGCATTAGCGAACAACTCAAAGTTGATGAAAGATTAATTATGTGGGGTAAAGTGGATCGGCGCGATGACCAAACTCAACTGATTGTTGAAGATGTAGAAAAAGTAGAAGAAGTGAAAATGGTGATGGTTGAACTAAATCCGCAACAAGCAAGAGACATTGAAAAACTCCATGATTTAAAAACAATTTTACAAGAATATTCAGGTGATAAAGAAAAAGCCAAGGCTCCCGTAATTGGAATTATACAATCAGAAACTTCTCGCAAATTAGTTCGTTTAGGTTGGCAATTTTGCGTACAAAATCCCACAACAACAGTTCAAGTTTTGCAAAATGCCAGATTTAATGCTCATTTAAAACCACTGACTGGCAATTAAAATCTCACAAATTACGAATTACGAATTACGAATTATATTTTCTCTTGAGGTGGCTTGGCTATGGCCTGCTTGACTAAACCCGCTTCAAGTTCCCTGATAAATTGCATATCTTCCTCCGAGAGAGGCTGATTTGTAGTTGCAGATGAGTCCTGACCAAAAGCGGGTTGCTTTTCCAGAAAGTGGAATGCTTGGCGGAATTCATCGGGACTTGTCTGAATAGGAGAATCAAAATGACAGGGGATAATTTGGCGAAAATCCCAGCCAGCAATTTGATCAGCCCAAGTAAGTACTTGTCTTGGTGCTTGGGGGAAAATGAGGATTTGTAGGATCGGCGCTACAAACACACGTCCATTACTTCTTAGGGTATGGAATGATTGCTGCCAATTCTGTCGCCAGCGAAACGGATATAAACCAAAATAAGCCTTTGGTGAATGGTCTGGTGCTTTGAAAGCATCGCCCAACATTTGCTGTAATCCCGTCATTTCCAAAGCATGAGGACGAAAATAAACTGCAAACAGTGAAATACGTTGCCATCCCTTGCGGCGATTTTCTGGATGATCTGCCATCAGTTCCCCACCATGATCCCTGGCATGAAACAGTAGAGGATAGGGGTCTAATTGAGTGATAGCAGGTGGTTCTTCTGGTACCGAGATGATAGAGTCAGTCAGCAGCAGAGTGTGCGATCGCTTGTGAAAAAATGCCACTTCTGCAAAGCAACCCCGTCCCAAATCAATATCCAGCACGTGATAATCGAATTCATCAGCAAACGGGCTTTGGCTACTTTCTTGTGGTAGCACCTGAGTGCGTTTTGGGGGAAAACCAAGCCAACTCAGGGGTAAATTGAAAGGAAAACTCCATTGATGGGGAGCAACAAAAACCTGTGCCCGTGGGAAGCATCTAGCAAAAGGTCCGACAAAAACTTTATGCTCTAGACCAGAACTAGTGGGCAGAATAATGTACTTAACATCACCGTGTTTTTTAACTAACTCATTCACCAGACCGACGCACTCCCCAGTGGGGGCGACTGGGGCATAAACCAAAAGACCTCCGGCTGCGAGTTTAACCACAGTCATCCGAATCGGCACAACAGTGTAGAGAATGCCTTGAAGTTGATCAAATGTCCAGATAGTATCTTTGACAATTTCCGCGCAAATTGTCCGCCGCTTACCGTAGGGATAGAGTGGTACAGCAGGCCAGAAATGCCATGACCAATGTTTTGGATGATTACTCGGTTGCATCCATTCACGTCCCTCTAGGTTCATTTTTTATACATTTCATTACGATCATCAAAACCAGGGCAATTCCCGAAACTAATGCCAAGTTCCTAAGTAAAGAGCTATTCGACTGCTTGAGTGCTATGGCCACCAATGCCCAAACGGTTACTCCTGTGTAAGCAAAGTCTCGACCCTGGATGACCATGACTGCTGCAATAGTAAAAGCCACCAATAACATCATAGCAGTCCATAATTCAGCCGAAAGGCCCCACCGGTTCCATCCCTGGAAATACAAGGCAGAAGCTACATTAACAATAGTTGCCACGCTAATCCAGCCCAGATAAATACTGATGGGAAAATGAACGCACCACTTCTTGTCATGAGAGACACGCTTTTTACCAATTCTTAACCGCAAATAGGCAGCAATCAGTGGTAATAGAATGAACAGTATTGCGATTACAGAAAGAGTAAAAAGTCTGGAGAGGAAAAGATAGACCCAGATAATTTGAGCGATTGAGGCAATTACCAAGAAATATCCTGTGTTACGCAAATCTACATCATGGCCCTGATTGGGTAGAAATTGGTAAATTGCGAATGCGAATAATCCCAAATAAATCAGTCCCCAAATAGCAAAGGCATAGTTAGCAGGGATAATTAGCACATTAGCGAACAAAGTGTTAGAAATTTCTCCTATACTCATGCCATTGAGCGGAAAAATATTTGAGTATACGTTGACAACAAAAGTGCCAATAATAGCCGTCAATGTAGCAACTTGCCGGATAAAATCCCCGTTATTTCGAGATGTAGACTTATGCATAGGATAATCAGATAACTTATATCTTTGTGTGCTTTTAGTTTATATCTTTATGAAGTGGGAAATTGTTCTCAGATACTCCCTAATAGGAGTGGTATGAGCATTTATTTAGCATTAGCATACTAACTAGAAAGATTAAAAAATATTAAATAGAAAAAAAGACAACAACTACTGACATCTGACGACCCATAAATCAATCACCCGCAGCTAAATCTTGACGGAGGATAGTGGGTTTACCCTTTTTGCATTGGAGATGGAGATTTTATCAGTGGATAAAACATCAATACAGAACTATCATGAACATCTAGTATCAGTCGCAGTAGGAGAGGTGAAGCTAGAAGGCAATTTGGTGATTCCACATGGTGCTACAGCCATAGTAGTATTTGCTCATGGCAGTGGTAGCGATCGCCATAGTCCCCGCAATCGATTTGTTGCTGGAGTTTTACAACAGGCTGGACTAGCAACCCTGCTAATTGACTTACTAACTGAACAAGAAGAAGCAATTGACCTGATAACAAGACATTTACGCTTTGATATTGAACTATTGGCATCGCGATTAGTAGATACTACAGATTGGCTAGCACAGAACCCAGAAACTCGTGACCTCCAAGTAGGTTACTTTGGAGCTAGCACGGGAGGTGGTGCAGCCCTCCTAGCGGCAGCAAAACGCCCTCAAGCTCTAAAAGCTGTAGTTTGTCGCGGTGGACGGACTGACCTAGCTGGTGCAGCGTTGCCTCATGTGCAAGCACCAACACTGTTGATTGTAGGTGCATATGATACACCAGTAATAGCGATGAATGAGGATGCACTCAAACAGTTAACTACAGAAAAACAATTAGAAATTATTCCGAAAGCGACCCATTTGTTTGAAGAACCGGGGGCATTGGAAGCAGTAGCGCAATTGGCGAGTGAGTGGTTTACGCGTTACCTGATTTGACACACGTAAATAATATGGGAGGTTGGTAGCCCCGTGTTTTTAAACCGGGGTGGAAAACCGACTCAAGCAGATTTATCTGCATTCAATGTCTATCATGATGTGGATCGTTAATATAATCCATTACTTTAGATGTGCTAACTT